>NZ_CACWPP010000012.1 GCF_902762735.1 uncultured Ruminococcus sp. | reverse complement strand
TTTCGCCCGCACTGCTGACCTGCACACTGCTGACAGCAAGTCTCGTAAAGAGAAAAACAGCCCGATAAAACAGGCAAGGACACCTCCCACAGGTGTCCTTTTTTGCGGACTGTAACACATTTCTGCAAGACCGCATAACATATTCGGGGGTGGTAATATGAAGATACGCAGGCGCGGCAGAAGAGTTTCGGTGCTGGTGGGCGCGGGTGAACTTTCTGAACTGGGGCTGAGTTTTGAGGACTTCCGCGAGAAGAAAGTTAGTGCGCTCATATTTCTGGCGGCAGTGCGGGCGCATCTTTCGGCAGACGGCGAAGGCGAAGTGCGGGGCGGCATACGCATCAGCCGATACTGCGGCGGCGTGCGCCTTACGATGGACGCTTATCTCCCGCCCGAGTACTTCCCTTCCGCCGAAGATGTCTGCGAGCGCTTAGATAGGCAAAACAGCGGTTTTGAACTGTATCGGACTCTCAGCGGCTATGCGCTTACAACAGCTGAGACTGACCCTGTGGAAGCCGCAAAACTCCGCGAACACAACAGGCTTATCTGCAAAAAATGACCCGCAGGCACAGCGCACTGCGGGTCACGGTTCAGATATAAAATTCTTCCATAGTATCAAGGCAAAGACACGCCAGCCTGCCGCCCATGCACGCGCCGCAGTCGATAAAGATATTGTGGTGGCTCTGATATATCTCGGGCTTGCCGCAGATCAAAACGGTGGGAGTGTGCCCCGTTATCACATATATGTCATCGTCCTCAAAGTAATCTTTTTCGGGGTCGTGCCTGTCCATCAGAAGTTCCTGCAAGGTGTAGTCCCTCAGCTTTTTGCCCTTGCGGAAATTCCCCAGACCCGCATGCACCATCACATAAGTCTTTTCGTTGACATCTACCGCTTCGCACAGACTGAACTCTTCCATATAATCGAGAACATCGCGCCGTTCAGCCGCACTAAGCCCGCGAAACTGCCCCAGCGTCGGACCGCCGCCGTCTTTCAGCCAGTCGATAAGTTCGGTCATGGTCTCGGTGCTGAGATGGTTTGAATAATTCTCTTCGGTTATCTCCACATTCAGCTTGTGCAGAATGTCTATCGCCAGCAGGTCATGGTTGCCCATAAGCGGGTAGACATTCGGGCGCTTCATCATATCTTTCAGCACATCGACGGGTCTTGCACCGCGATCGACCACATCACCCAGTATAAACAAAGTATCATCGCTTTTCAGCTGTATCTTCTCCAGCATCAAAAGGTACTTTTCGTATTCGCCGTGAATATCGCTCATAACATAAGTAGCCATGTGAGTTTCTCCTTAATATGATACGGTAATAAATTACACATATAATTATAACACAACAACAAATCAATGTCAATATCACAATTATCTTGTTCTTAACATACAAAGGCAGTATATCTCATTCACAGATATATGTTCAATGCACACAAAAGCATTCATTTACATGATAACGATTTCATAAATATATTAATATAGCACATTCAGCAATAATTATTCTAGTCAAAAATTGCGCAGTGCTTAACAATTTTTGTTTACTTTTTTCTAGTGTTAACTCAAATTAAGCAAATTTTGCTGATTTGGTCAAAAGTATTTGCAATTATTGCTTAATTTCGTTATAAGTATTCACAAATTACGATTTATCTGCTATAATAATCTCAAGAAAAGAAAACAAAATTTAGCTAATATGTTCAAAGCTAAACTAAACGTTTTTATGGAGGTTATATTTATGAAACAGATCAAGAAAGCAGCCGCATTCACACTGGCATTTGTTATGGCGCTCGGCATGGCGGCATGCGGCAACGTAAGCAGCAAGAGTGAACAGAAGACCGAGAAAGTCACCAACTCAAACGGTGATGAAGTTGATGTAAAGGTTTTCAGCGCATTCTTTGCAGTACCGGGCAACGAGCTTGACGACAACAACGTTGTACAGGACGCTATCGCTGAAAAGATCGGCGCAAAGTGCGACATGAAGTGGCTGACAGGTCAGACCGCTGAGGAAGCTATCGGTGTTATGATAGCAGGCGGCGACTACCCCGATTTCGTTGACGCTTCGTCAGGCATGGCAAGAATGGTCGAAGCAGGCGCTTTCATCGCAATAGATGAACTCTGGGACAACTACCCCAACATCAAGAACTTCTACACAGAAGCACAGTGGAACTCCATCAGGGCTGATGACGGTCACGTTTACATAATCCCTCAGTTCGGCAACATCTGGGATCACGACACCACCTGCGTACACAACGATGAAGCATTCTGGATACAGACAAGAGTTCTGAAATGGGCAGGCTATCCCAAGATAGAAACTCTCGATGAATACTTCGACCTGATAGAAAGGTACGTTGAAGCCAACCCCACTATGGAGGACGGCACTCCCAACATCGGCTATGAGATACTCTGCGATGACTGGAGATATTTCTGCCTTGAGAACGCACCTTTCTTCCTGGACGGTTATCCCAACGACGGCTGCTGCATCGTTGACAGAGAAACACACAAGGCTATCGACTACAACACCACTCCCACAGCTGAGAGATATTTCAGAAAGCTGAACGATGAGTACAAGAAGGGCATCATCGACCCCGAAACATTCACCATGAACTACGATGCATACATCTCCAAGCTGTCCACAGGAAGAGTCTGCGGCATGGTTGACCAGCACTGGGATTTCAACGACGGTGAGAACGCTATCAAGGCGGCAGGTCTTGATGACTGCACTTATGTTCCCGTAGGCATCACCATCGACAAGGGCATGGACGAGCACTGGCACTCCAACTCCGCACTGGACGTTTCCAACGGTGTCGGCATAACCGTATCCTGCAAAGATCCCGAAGGCGCTATGCAGTTTATGAACGACCTGCTCGACCCCGAGATACTGACCATGAGAAACTGGGGTCTTGAGGGCGTAAACTACAACAAGGGCGAAGACGGCGTGTTCACACGTACCGATGAGATGAGAAGAAACTCCGAAGATCAGGCTTACATGAACGCAAACCTCTGCCCATATGCTTACTTCCCGAATTACAGCGGCATGGATCACGACGGCATCAACGGCTGTGACCCTCAGCACCAGGCAACAGAGTTCTATGAGTCGCTGAGTGACGAGGTAAAGGAATGCTTCGATGCTTACGGCGTAAAGACCTACGTTGAACTTTGCGACCCCGCACAGAAGAACGAGCCATGGTTCCCGATGTGGTCTTACTCCAACGCACTTACTACCGATACTCCCGAAGGTCAGGTATGGGCTGACATGGCTTCCGTTAAGCATGAGTACCTGCCTAAGGTCTGCATAGCTGAAGACTTCGATACTGCTTGGAAAGAGTATCTCGATGTTTACCACAAGAAGTGCGATGTTGACGGCGTTCTGCTGCCCGCTTTCGACGCTGAGATCCAGAGAAGGATCGACGTTGCAAACGGCAAATCTTAATTGACTTCTACTCTTCCTAAAATAACTTTGTCATATCAGCCCCCGCTACGGGGGCTGTATCATGGCAACAATGTAAACACGGCGATCTGTCCCCTGCCGCCTTTGGCAAATATCTTTGTCTTGGGGAATTTGGGATATATATTCTCGGAGGTGCAACAAAATGTTCAAAGACCCTGATTTTGCCAAAAAGCTGAAAAATCAGAAGTCACTTCTTCTGCTGAGCATACCTTTTGTAGTGTATGTCATAATATTCAACTACGCGCCGCTGGTGGGCTGGCTGATGGCTTTCCAGCGATACAAGCCCCGCGACGGTCTGTTCCACTCGGAATTCATAGGACTTGAAAATTTCAGGTTTCTGTTCAGAAACAATGACTTCATACTCTGCGTGAGAAACACACTTGCGATGGGTGTCATAAATCTGATTCTCGGCACTGTCTGCCCCATAATCTTCGCCATTCTGCTGAGTGAGTTCCGCTTCAGCATCGGCAAAAAGTTTGTGCAGACCATTTCCTATCTGCCTCACTTCCTGTCAATGATAATTCTGACAGGCATCGTGTTCGATGTCCTTTCGATGGAGAACGGCACTATCAATAAGGTGCTGATGGCAGTGGGATTTATCGACAAACCCGTACAGTGGCTTGCTGAACCGAAATACTTCTGGTGGATAGTGGCATTCGCGAACCGCTGGAAAGAAACGGGCTGGGACAGCATAATCTATCTGGCGGCGATAACTTCCATCAACCCCGACCTGTATGAGGCGGCTTCGATAGACGGCGCAGGCAGAATGAGACGCATCTGGCACATAACTCTGCCGGGTCTCAAGCCCACCATACTGATACTGCTGATAATGAATGTCGGCAACGTACTGAATGTCGGCTTTGAACTGCAATATCTGCTGGGCAACGACCTTGTAAAGTCGGTATCCGAAACTATCGACATCTACGTGCTGAACTACGGCATCGGCAAGGGCAATTACGCCATCGGTACTGCGGCAGGTATATTCAAGAGCCTTGTCAGCATCATACTTATAGTCATAGCAAATACCACCGCTAAGGCGATGGGCGAAGAAAGTCTGTACTAAAGGAGGGCGCAGAAAATGGCAGAACTTACAAAAACACTTCCCGCCCCCCGGACGGGCAAAAAGCGCAAGTCTGAGGACATCGGCGCTAATACCAAACACGGCATAATGAGCCGCCGCTCAAAGGGCGATATGGTGTTCGATACGATCAATACTATTTTTATGGTCATATTTACCATCATCATACTCTACCCCCTGCTCAACATGGTGGCAGTATCGTTCAATGACGGTCTTGATGCGCTGAAAGGCGGCATTACACTTGTGCCCCGCGTATTCACGCTCAAAAACTATGAGACAGTTCTCGGCAAGCAGAGCATGTTCGCTGCCGCAAGGACAAGCGTGCTGAGAACGGTGATAGGCACTGTCACCTCCACTCTGGTGACTGCCCTGCTGGCTTACATTCTCAGCAGAAAGGAATTCCTGTTCAAAAAACAGCTCTCACTGCTGTACGTTGTAACGATGTATGTTTCGGGCGGTCTTATTCCCATATTCATCGTTTACAAAAATCTCGGTCTGACAAACAGTTTCCTTGTATACATACTGCCTGGCATGGTGCCCGCATTCAGCATGCTGGTGCTGAGGACTTACATGAACGGTCTGCCTGACAGCCTTGCAGAGTCTGCGATGATAGACGGCGCAGGTCATCTGACCATCTTCATCAAGATAATCTTCCCGCTGTGCATGCCCGTTATCGCGACTGTTGCACTGTTCACCGCAGTAGGACAGTGGAACAGCTGGTTCGATGCGATGCTGTACAACAAGATGGATGATGACCTGACCACCCTCCAGTATGAGCTGATGAAGCTGTTAAGCTCGGTAACTAACCAGAAAGCGACCGCTGAAACCGCTCAGCATTCCACCGCAACTGTAACACCTACCTCGATAAGAGCGGCGGCAACAGTTATCACTTCCCTGCCGATAATCATACTGTATCCCTTCCTTCAGAGATACTTCGTTGCAGGTCTGACAATAGGCGGCGTTAAGGAATAAAGCTATATTTATTATATTTATATGTGGTTATCCCGCTGACACACCACAAAAACAGCGGCTATACAGAACTTAAGGTTCTTGGCGTATATTTTTCCCCCGCCTGCGGCGGGGGAAAAATATACAACGCTCAATTATCCTTTTGTTTACCGCATTTTTAGTCGGTGTGCTAAAGGGATAATTATATATTTATATAGTATACAAGAAAAGCACTGTCCGCGCGGGCAGTGCTTTTTTGTCATCATCTTCGGTCGGGATTTTTCGGGAACCAGCCTTTTCGGACACGCTCCTCCTGCTCGAAAAGCTCGTGAATGCTCCAGAAACAGCCGGCTGATAACACAGCAAACAGACTGCTGACAAGATCATTTCCCGCAAACAGCGAAACAAGCAGGAATATCGCCCCAACGATGGCAAAAACGAACCATATCTTCTTTGAGAAATAGTACTCTGCCTTTATGACTATGGGGTGGAACAGCCCGATGATAAGAAATGTGATGCCGCCCAGAAGTATGCCTGTGAAATTCATAGTTGATTATCCTCCATAATTTTCCATTAGTAAGCACTAACCATTATAGCATATCATCAGTGTGATGTCAACCGCCTGTTGCTGACCGTCCGTTCGGGGATTGACCTTTTCGGGGAAATGTGGTATAATAAGGTACATCTGAACTTTTCGTGAAAGGAGGAGTGCTGTTTGCGCAAATACAGAGCTGCGGCAGCTGTGATAGCCGCTGTGATGCTGAGCGGCTGTACCATCACACCGACTGCCGAGAAAAAGCTGAAGCCCGTCCCCAGAGAATATGAGGACAGTGTGGCTGAGGTAGTCTACGCAAAAGTCGGTGCAGAATACGACGACACCGAACCCGAGTTCGGCGCACCGCTGGTATACAGGGATTTCTGCGTGGGTGAGGACAAGGATTACATAAAAAAGTTCTTTGAAGAGAAAGACAGTCTCTACAATTACAGCTATTGGGACAGTTACGACGAAAACGGCGAGTGGCACAGATACCCCGCATTCATGGCGAGAATGCACGGTAATGATACAAAGCAGGAAATACTGGAAGAGTACGGCGTTGAGGCAAAACCTTACACGATAATCGAAGATAAGCTCTATTTTTACGCATTTGTAACGGACGACAAGACATTCAAGCTGAATGCCGAGCTTTGCGACAGCTGCTGCGAGATAGATCTCGCGGTGAACGGGCATTCCGCACCGTTTGAAGAGAGGGCTTCGATAAAACTGTATTTTTCGGGCGATGACCTGACTATGGCAGTTTTTGCCAAAAATTACGACACGATGATGCTGACGCAGATCGACTGGAAAAGAATGATAGATCACGAATATCTGGCGGCGATGATGCCCTATCTGCCCGAAGGGGAAAGGCTGATACCGCGCGTGATGCTCAAAGGCATGTCGGGCTATAACAGACTGCGCACAGATCTTGACTACCCCGTGTTCGACTTTGAGAACGGTTATGTGAACATACAGTGGTACGACTATGACGGTAATACAACTGAGGGCGAGGGTATACTGAAAAGCGGTCTGCGGCTGAAGTATGAACTGACTGACAGCGGTATAGAGCTTGAACTGCCCGAAGGCGGAGACAGCATGGCAACTTATATCAGCTATAACAAGTATCTGGGCGCTTACGAACTGCATGACCCGTACTGGCGGGATAATTACGGCTGTACACTGATGCTCTCCCCTGCGATACAGAAGAAAGACGGGTAATAATGAAGAACGAGCTGAAAAAAATAATGAACGACAACCGCAACGATATTGCTAAGGCTTCCAGGCTGGGTCTTGGCATGATCCTCGGGGCGGTGATACTGATAGGTATAATCTTTTACGGCATAGCACCAAAGACCCACAAGAGGGATAAGAATAGTTCCGTGCCGCAAAGCAGCAATACTGCCGTGCAGGAAGAGACAGCTGTGCAGACGCGCAGGGTATATGAAGAGCCGCCCGAAGAGCCGCGAGTGATCCCGCAGGGACACCTCTACCGCGTAAGCACCGACACAGGCGTTACCGACAAAGACGGCGGGTACATCGGCGCGGCGACTGTGGGCGAGCTTTATGCTTCCTACGATGCGCTGGATATTTCCGAATTCGGGACGGGCAAGCAGATAAAGATCAGCTATCTCTCGCAGACGGGATACATACCCGCCGATGACCTCACCGAAGTGATGACTGCAACTATCCTGCCGACAGCCGCTGACAGCATAATGAAAGACGAGTACAGCGGTACTTACCCTTGCAGCAGTGATGACTGCGCTCCCGTGACAGCCGCAGCACTGGTAAACAGCCAGAAACTCAGACGCTGGAACAAAGCTGACCTCATCAGCGCCGAAGAAGTGCTTGATGCTGAGAACGACCCCGTCAAGCTGATAAACACCTATTCGGGCGGAGACCTGGTGGCTGAAAGGCTGACCGATGTGAGCGAAAGTGCCATAAAACAGCAGATAGACAGCTCAAACAGGGTGATGCTGGCAGTGAGATACAGCGATGGCGTGGCAGACTACGACCACAGCGATTACTACGGCATCACGACAGGTACACAGTATGTGATAGTCTGCGGATATGACACTGATGAAGAGTACGGCAGTATCTTCTATTGCTGTGACCCCTTTTACGGTCAGGGCGGAAGAAGTCTGACTGCCGTAAGCGCTGATACGCTCTGCACCTCCGCAGGACTGGTCGAAGGTGATATGAAAGGCATGATAATACTTCACTGAAACAGTAAAACCAAACTGTCACACAGCTTTCACAGCGCCCTCATAAACGGGGGCGCTTTTGTTATGCAATTTATCAAAATGCTTAATTATCGGGGAGAAGCGGGGTCAAAATGGGGCAGTTTATACCTTTACAAAAGTTTGAAGATGTGATAAAATGTTAACTGTAATATTTAATATTTTAATTATATGGAGGAGAACAATGAAAACAAAAAAAATTATCAGTGCGCTGACTGCTTTTATACTGACAGCGACAATGATGACAGGCTGCGGCGACAAGAAAACAGAGGAAAGTTCAGCAGCCGAAAGCAAAGCGGCAGAATCTTCTGCGGCAGGATCTTCTGCTGACGAAAAGAAGGACAGCGAACCCGAGATGACCAAAGAGACCACCGCCGATGAGGACGAGCTGACAACTGATGATGAGGTCACTTCCGCTGAATTTGTCGAGCTTTCATCCAGTGAGGACGGAATGCTCCCCAACATGAAGCTGACAGAGCTTTCTGCGGTTGACAGGAGTTTGCCTTTCGCTTCTTTGTCAAAGGTTTCCAATAGTGTCAAGCCCGATGAAAAGTTCAAGGCAAGGAAATGGTCTGACAAAAAGGCTGAGGACAAGAAGAAGCTGACCATAATGGTATACATGGTGGGTTCAGACCTTGAAAGCAATCAGGCATCTATGGCAGGTTCAAAAGATATTGTCGAGATGATAGAGAGCGGACTTGATGACAAGGACGTTAATCTGGTAGTATACTGCGGCGGCGCTAAGACATGGTGGCTGACAGGCTATCCCACAGGCAAAAATGCTTACATAGAATACAAGTCGAGCGGAGCTGACCTGTCGGCTGACGGCAAGACAGGCATCAATATATATGAGACCGATAAGAAGAACATGGGCACTGCCGAAACTTTCGGCGCTTTCCTGAAAGACGTTCCCGAAAAGTACCCTGCCGATGACTATGCACTTATCTGCTGGGATCACGGCGCGGGACCTGTGCTGGGTTACGGCATGGACGAGCTGAACCAGGACCCTGAACTCGGCATGGGCGACACACTTATGATGTCTGAAATGAAAACAGCGCTGGAGAGCAGTCAGTTCAAGAGCAAGAAGCTGGCATTCGTCGGCTTTGATGCCTGCCTGATGTCCTCGATAGAGATAGCCGATCTATTGCAGCCTTATGCTGATTATCTGGTGGCTTCGGCTGATATTGAACCGGGCTGCGGCTGGGATTACAGCTTCCTCAGCGGCGTGAGCGGTTCAAGCAAGACAAAGGATATTTGCAGCAGCATTGTTAAATCGTATTTTGAATATCTCAAAAAAGCCAGCGGCAGCTCTTTTATAAAGAGTGCCACTCTCGGTACTTTCGACCTGAAAAAGACCGACGATGTTAAGAATGCTGTCGGCGATGTCTGCAAGGCGATGAAAACTGATATTGACAAGGGCGACAAGAGCAAGTACAAGCACTTCCTTGACAGCGTACACAGCTACGCAAGCTATGACCTCGCCGACCTTGCAACTGTGGCAGATGCAGTCTCAGGCTCATATTCCGCTGAGGGCAAAAAGCTGAAAGCTGCCATGAGCGATATGCTGGTAGACGGCTCGACTACCATCAAGGGCACCTGCGGTATGTCAATGTATTTCCCGCTGACAAACAGTGCGGCTGACTACGACATGTCCGATGCACTTTACAAGATCGGCGGCTATGACCTGATAACCACCTCGCCTATAAACAATGAGTACCGCGAGCTTATGACTGCGCTGTATCCTCCGCTGAACGGCTCAGGCAGTTCTTCCAAGCCCGAAAGCTCTTCTGCGGGCGAAAAGGAGAGCAGCTCTAAGGCTGAGACTTCCAGCAAGAAGGAAGAGAGCAGTTCTAAGGCTGAGGAAAGTTCTAAGGCTGAGACTTCCAGCAAGAAAGAAGAGAGCAGTTCCAAGGCTGAGGAAAGTTCTAAGGCTGAGGCTTCCAGCAAGAAAGAAGAGAGCAGTTCCAAGGCTGAGGAAAGCTCTAAGGCTGATACATCAAGCAAGAAGGAAGAGAGCAGTTCCAAGGCAGAAGACAGCTCTAAGGCTGACACATCAAGCAAGCCTGACAGCAGCAAACCCTCCGAGAAGAGCATTTTTGATGAACTTGATATAGAAGTTGTGGCTAAAGGAAGCAAATCCTCAAACAAGAAGTTCAAGGACGACGGATACGCTTACGCACAGCTGACCGACGAGCAGATGAAAGATGCACGTGGCGTTTACTATACCGTTCTTACAAACGTGGGCTTTGAGGGCAAGGAAAAGGCATGGACACCCAGACTGCTGTATGTGCCCGCTGAGGTCGATAAGGACGGCGTGGTAAAGATGGATCTCGACCCCGTGAGCATCGGCGTTGTTTCTGACAGAGAGTCACAGCCCATAAGCTGTCTGACAAAGTTCATGGGCAAGGGCAGCTACCGCTCAACAGGTATACTCTGCGCTGACCAGGAGCTTTCTGATGAGAGAATGCCTGTGCTTATCGAAAGCACCGTTGACAGCAAGGGCAGCGCTTCCATCACGGGTCTTACAAGCGACAACACCACTTCGGGCGGTGTGGCTGTGGCTTCTAAGGACGAGATAGACCTGAACGAATGGATGTCATTCTCCAGCCCGTTCAGCGGTTTCAAGCCCGATGACAAGACACCCCGCAAACATTACAGCGAACTTGAACCTACCGTTTACGGCGGCGAGTTCATGGCTGTCGGCGAGAATTTCGATGTCAAGGCTTTCCACTTCTCCGAAATGCCCGCTGAATATGCTGTACAGATGAGCATTTTCACCTACGATGGCAAGGAGTACTGCTCCAACATCGGCTCATATGAGTTCAAGGACAAGACACTTGACAAGCTCACCGAAGAAAAGTCCGATAACGGCGTGCTGAAATTCGCGATAGTTGATGACCATGCCGAATTGGTGAAGTATGAGAGCAAGAACAAGGATAAGGACGGCAAGATAGAGATACCCGCAAAAGCAGGCGGAAAGGCTGTAACTGTCATTCGCGACAACGCTTTTGACGATTCAGATCCGACTGAGCTGGTATTCCCTGACAGCGTTGAGACTATGGGACAGATCTCAAAGCAGGCTCTGCGCAAGCTGACAAAAGTGACACTGCCAAAGAACCTCAAAACTATCCCGCAGGGTCTGTTCAACTACTACACATCGCTGGAGACAGTCGTACTGCCCGAAAAGCTCGAAAGCATCGGCAGCTACGCATTCAGCGGCACTTCTATCAAGGAGATAGAGATCCCCGCAGGCGTTGCTATCATCGACCCCGCTGTTTTTGCTGAATGTGCTAAGCTCGAAAAGCTGACTGTTGCAAAGGATAACAAGAATTTCACTGCTAAGGACAATGTGCTGTACACTGCCGACATGAAGAAACTGCTGGCATTCGCAGGTCAGAGCAGAACTGAATTCACCATACCCGACGGCGTTGAGGAGATAGGCGCGTATGCCTTTGCAGGCAGTTATGATCCAGGTCTCGGTCTTGGTCTGGACGATGAGGGCAAGGGTCTGACAAAGATCACTTTTGCTAAGTCTGTCAAGAAGATCGGCGACTTCGCTTTTCAGGACTGCATCGGTCTCAGCGAACTGGTACTGCCCGAGTCGCTCGAATACATCGGCACAAGCGCATTCGGCGCAGGCTTCAGTCATAAGGCGAACGTTGAACTGCCTGAGCTGAAGATAGGCAAAAATGTCAAGCGTATACGCGGCTACGCATTCACAGGCTATAAGGTGAAGAAGCTGGTCGTTGACGCTAAGAACCCCTATTTCAAGACCGACGGCAAGAAGCTGACAAGTATCGACGGTTCGACCGAGATAACTGTTTTTGCTGAATAATAAATGCATTTCAAAGACCCGTTCTGACAGAGCGGGTCTTTTTTTGCATAATATGACTATCCCTTTAGCACACCAACTAAAAATGCGGTAAACAAAAGGATAATTGAGCACCCCATATCTTTCCCCCGCCGCAGGCGGGGGAAAGATATACGCCAAGAACCTTAAGTTCTGTTTTGTGGTGTGTCAGCGGGATAACCATATTGCATAATGCTGTTATCTGCTAAATTTATGTTCGCTTTTGTGATTGACTTTTCCGAAAGTGTGTGTTATAATCATCTAAAACACAGCAGAAGGCAGTAACTGTAAAAAGTGCGGAAACAGGCTTTTTCTAAGCAGACAGCCGTTCTGCCATTATGCTGATATTTTCTATATAGCGCTTAACATTTTCCATACTGAAAGGAGTTATAAAAATGAATGATTTTAACTTTTACAGCCCAACTGAGTTCGTTTTCGGCAGAGGGCGTGAGTGCGAAACAGGCAGGTATGTCAAGAAATACGGCGGAAGCAGGGTGCTGATACATTTCGGCGGCGGCTCGGCAGTTAAAAGCAGTCTGCTGGACAAGGTGAAAAAGTCGCTGGAAGAAGAGGGCGTGGCTTACTTTGAGCTGGGCGGCGTAAAGCCAAATCCCCGCGACACACTGGTGTATGAGGGCATCGAACTTTGCAGGCGCGAGGGCATTGACTTTATCCTTGCTGTGGGCGGCGGCTCGGTCATCGACTCGGCTAAGGGCATCGCGGCAGGCGTTGTTTATGAGGGTGATTTCTGGGACTTTTACTGCGGAAAGAAAGTCGGGAAAGCGCTCCCCGTAGGCGTGGTAGTTACCATATCTGCGGCAGGCAGTGAGGGTTCGGGCGACTCGGTGATCACCAAAGAGGAGGGCATGCTGAAAAGGGCGACAGGCTCAGATGCGCTGAGACCGAGATTTTCGGTGCTTGACCCCGAACTTACGATGACACTGCCCGCTTACCAGACAGCCTGCGGTGCTACCGACATAATGGCGCACGTTTTTGAGAGATACTTCACCAACACAAAGGAAGTCGAGATAACCGACCGCCTGTGCGAAGCGGTGCTGAAGACCATGCTGAGGGAAACGCCCCGCGTCATCGCTGACCCCCAAAACTATGATGCACGCGCAAATATAATGTGGGCAGGCATGGTGGCACACAACAATATAGTCGGCGTTGGCAGAGAACAGGACTGGAACAGTCACGGGCTGGAACACGAGCTTTCGGGTCTTTACGACTGCGCTCACGGTGCGGGACTGGCTGTGATAATGCCCGCGTGGATGGAGTTTGTCTGCAAGCACGATGTAATGCGCTTCTGTCAGATGGCGACAAGGGTGTTCGGGGTGGATATGGATTTCGCTGACCCCGAAAAGACTGCCCGCGAGGGTATCCGCCGTTTCAGGACTTTCCTGCACAGCATCGGCATGCCCATAAACTTCGCCGAACTGGGCGCTAAGGAAGAGGATATACCTGTACTGGTTGAAAAGCTGGGCGTTGGCGACGGCAGGACAGGCGGTTTCGTTCACCTGTCATCTGAAGATGCTGCCGAGATATACCGCATAGCTGTCAAGGCAGAACTTTAAGGAGGAAACGCCATGAAAATACTGTTTATCGGCGGCACAGGCACTATCAGCATGGCGATAACAAAGCGCCTTGCCGAAGAGGGTCACGAACTTTATCTGCTCAACAGGGGTTCGCGCAACGAAGGTCTTTCGGGAAACATAAAGTACATCACCACCGACATAAATGACGAGGGAAAGACCGCAAAACTGCTGGACGGGCTGGAATTTGACTGCGTGGGCGAGTTCATCGGATTTGTGCCCCAACAGCTTGAACGCGACTATCGGCTTTTCGGCGGCAGGACAAAACAGTTCATCTACATCAGTTCGGCATCAGCCTACCAAAAGCCCCCGAAAGGCTATGTGATAACTGAGGAAACGCCGCTGGAGAACCCTTACTGGGAGTACTCGCGCAACAAGAAAGCCTGCGAAGAATACCTGATGGGTCTGTACAGGGACAAGGGCTTCCCTGTCACGATAGTCAGACCCAGCCACACTTATGACGAGCGAAGCGTTCCGCTGGGGGTACACGGTGACGGCGGAAGCTGGCAGGTGGTCAAGCGCATAAAAGAGGGCAAGCCCGTCATAATACACGGTGACGGCACTTCCCTGTGGACGATAACCCACAACAGCGACTTTGCTAAGGCTTATGCGGGTCTGGTCGGCAACCCAAAAGCGATAGGTGAGGTCTTCCACATAACAAGTGATGAAAGCGTCAGCTGGAACGAGATATACGGCTATATCGCTGAGGCGTTGGGCGTTCAGCTGAAAGCGTACCACGTTGCATCGCAGACGCTTGCCGATATGAGCGGCTACGATTTTGTGGGCAGTCTTATGGGTGACAAGTCGAACTCGGTCGTGTTCGACAACTCAAAAGTCAAGGCGCTCGTGCCTGACTTCAAATGTACCGTCACTGCCCGCGAGGGTATACGCCGCACTGTCGAATACGTGCTGGCACACCCCGAATATCAGCATGATGACCCCGAATTTGACGCATGGTGCGACAGGGTCATAGAAGCAGTCGAGGGCATGAAAAAAGCATTCAAATAAAAAATAAGATCGTCCCGCTGACACACTGCACTAAACAGCCTTGTGATGGGGCAGCAACAGCTGACGGTATTCTTTTCCCCCAACCGCAGGCGGGCAACAACACACAACCAAATTGGGATATAAAAAATAACGGCGCTGAACCATGACAGTTTCAGCGCCGTGTTTTTATTCCTGTGTAAGCTCGCCTGCCGACATTTTCAGCATTATGTCGGCGTAACCCTTAGCATCGTTCTCGTGGGTGACTACCAGCACTGCCGCGCCCTCAGAGGCGCACTCTTTCAGAAAGCGGAACACTTCTGCGGTGTTCTCGTCATCGAGATCGCCTGTGGGTTCATCGGCAAATATCAGTGAGGGCTTGCGCACCAGCGCTCTTGCTATCGCCACTCGCCTGAGTTCACCGCCCGAAAGTTCGGCGGGACGGGCGTTTGCAAGGTCAGCAATATCCAGCCGCTCCATTAGCTGACGGGCGCGGGCTTCATCGGGGGCATCACCGTAAAGTGCGAACGGCAAAAGGATATTCTCAGTGACAGTCAGGCTGTGAATAGCAGTCTGCCCCTGCGGTATAACGCCGAAATGCTCACACCTGAACCGCGAAAGCTCCTTATCGGGCATGGCGTAGAGGTCTTTGCCGTCAGCAGTTATCCTGCCCGATGACGGCATCAGCAGACCCGAAAGCATGTTCAGCAGAGTGGTCTTGCCGCTTCCCGAACGCCCCATCAGCACCGTCAGCCTGCCCGACTGAAGCGCGAAGTCGGTCTCCTTTACCGCAAAAAATCTGTTTGTCTTACCGCTTGGGCGAACAAATTCCCGCGTGACTTTTTCAGCTGTCAGTTCCATCAGTTGTCCCCCCTAAGAATAAGCCCCGTGTCGATGCGGCTGACCCGCCATGCGCTGACAGCCGCCGCCGCTGCACCCGATATTACCGAAAGGGCAACAGCTGAAACGGCAAAGCCCGTTATGCTCCCCGCATTTGGCAGAAGAAACGGCAGTGCAAGTGTCTTTTCGATAACGCCGTTGAAAGGCAGAAGCACCAGCAGTCCGACAACAGCGCCTATAAGACTGCCGCCCAGACAGGTGCAGAGTGCTTCTTTAAGCACCAGTCCCGCCAGCTTTGCCCGCGATGCACCCATTACCCGAAGTACCGCGAACTCCTTTTTGCGCTCGTTTACGCTCATGGTGAATGCCAGCAGAAGTATCACTATGCCCAGCACCCATACCGCCGCGATAAGCAGTCGTATCATCTGCGAAACGCCGCCAAGACTCCCCGCGATGCCGCTTATCATGTCGCCCGACCTGAAAGCCCTGACCTTTTTGCAGTGGATATTTATATCGTTTACCAGTTCTTCGGGCGAAGTGCCGTCAGCCGCATTTATCATCAGGCAGGAGACAGCTTTTTCGGGGTCTGTGTCCTTGAAATCGTTCATACCCTTGTCCAGTGATGACTGTATCAGCGCAGTGATGGTGTCCTTATTGGTGAATACCGTCGTATCGTAGGAAGTGCCTGTCTTTTCCAGCTTTGCGGCAACAGTGCATTCAACGCCGTAGAAACTCAGCTTATCGCCCACAAAGGCATTGAGGTCACTGCCCGCCACGATGTCGTATTTGCCCAGTTCACCGCCGTAAGTACGCTTTATCCAGGGACTTACAGTAAAATCGGTAGCGGGGTCAAATCCGATTATCTGTACAGGTATCGAACAGCAGCTCGAACCTGTCGAAGCCAGAAAAAACTGCGGCGACACCTGCCCAACTCCCTCACGCTGTATCACTTCGTCGGCAAGGGCATAACTCATATAAAAATAACCCGTGCTTCCCTGCAATACGATGTCCTCGAACTTCTTTTTCATGGTGGCTTCTTTCGGCACGACCATCACATCTGCACCAAGACGGGCTTTCAGCGAGTCAAGTCCCTTGCCGAGACTTGCCACCACCAGCGTGCCGCCCAGCGCCGTGAAACTCAGCAGTGCCGCCAGCACCATCAGCACAGCGGTGCGAACAGGTCTGCCCTTTAGATTTTTTATTGCCAGACTTTTCATTTTTCATTCTCCATGTTATAATTTGTTTCTCGATAAAGATGTGTATTGCCGTTAACGCGAAATTTTCGTTTTTCATATTGTTTTCCCTGACTTCTGCGGGGGAAAGCAATACACTGCCAATTTCAGAGACATTTATAATCAGACAGCGCTGAGGGGCTATCCTTTTCGGGGGACTGCTTTGCCGTCAGCCGCAAGTCAGTCTTTTTTGCCGACCAGTGCGTAAACAGCACCCAGTACTGCCGCCGTTATGCCGAATATTATGACCGCAGGCTTCATCACCGCATGGCAGTGCATATCGTTCATCATGCATAGCTTTATCATGGTGTTGGGTATAAGTGCCGCGCCTATCCCCAGAGGTGCCAGCGCCAGCGCCAGTCCCCTGCGCATGCCGCCGTTTGTCACAAACAGCACCAGCAAAGAAATGACAGTCATAGCGCCGCCGATGACCAGCACAGCCTGTTCAGCCCAGTGGCAGGTCATAAAACTGCCGTCGTCTTTCGGACCGCAGGCGTGGAACACCAGCTTTACACCAACGCTGAGGCAAAGACTGCACCCCAGAAGCAGAACTCCCAATATCCATTCAATAGCTTTTCTCTTCATTTTACATTACTTTCCTTTCAGACTTGTGACAGCCATCGGGTACATCGCCCGAAATTCGGCTGTATCGAACTTTTCTTCCCTCACATGTTCACCGAAGTCACTGTCGCTTTTAAGATAGTTCTCCCGTCCGCCGCCCATAGAATCCCATGTGGCATCAGCGTTGTACCACTCGCCGTCAATACATACGATGTTCCATGCGTGGTACTCCCCCGCCGCATCACCTGTTATGACCCGACAGCCGACACCCAGTTCCCGCAAAAGACGGTATACCGTCACCGCATAGCCCATGCAGGTCGCCCGCCTGTAAACCAGCGCCCCGTATGCCGCCGAACGCAGTCGGTAGCTGTCATTTCGGCGGTGGATATGGTCATACTGCACATTGTCGCATACCCAGTCATAAACAGCCCTGACCTTCTCCTCATCGCCCGCATCATCAGACAGCCCCAGACTTTCAAGCACTGCCTTTACAGCGCTGTCTGTCTCGCTTTCCTGCGCGGCATCAGTAAAATATATCGGCGTTATCTCAATGACGTTCCTGTGACCGCCATCGGCTTTTTCTTCGGTGAAAGCAGAGTTATATCCACCTAACTGACACCCAATATAATCGCCTTCGTCGGGACGGTCTGTCTCGGCGCAGGCGAATCGCATCAGCTCACGAACTATTTTATCTGTATCATCAAGACTGCTGTTTTGGGCGCTGTATGTTATGCGTATGACTTCTGCCCGCTCTTTCAGGCGTAAGCGCACTTTCTCGATGACTTTATCGGCATTGTCAAAATGTACGCTGAGGTCTTGCCTGACCTCATAGTGATAACGCGGCTGAGATGCCCTCACCGCCAGCGTCAGCCCGCAAGCAGTCACCCCAAAATAGACCGCCGCGAACAGCCAAAGCCCCAGCCTGTTCACTTTTTGCGCCAAAACAGCGACTTCCATGCGGCGGCGGCGTTTGAGTTGACCAGCAGTTTCTCGATGTCAAGCCCCGCAGGACAGACCTTCCTGCACGCCAGCGATTTCCCGCACCCCGCATAGACCCGCCTGCGGTACTCTTTCAGAATATCGCGCTTTTCATCTTTCGGGAGCTGTTCTATCAGCCGCGAAACAGGCACTCCGCCAGCCATGCCGACGAATTTGCCGCCCGCATAGAAGTTCGGGCAGACCTCCAGACAGCACCCGCACTGCAAACAGCCCGATGCTTCGTAGGCGATCTCCTGCGTTTTTTCATCGGGAGCAAGCTCGCTTTTCAGCCATACCGACATCTCGCGCAGGCTGTCTAACATCGCCTTTCTGTCAACTATCAGGTCAGCCACCACAGGGAATTTCCTCAGCGGCTCGACCGTCACAACACTGCCGAGTTCTTTCAGCTTGCTGTCACAGGCAAGACGCGGACTGCCGTTTATGACCATCGCGCATGCACCGCACTTCTTTTGCAGACAGCTGCACTCCCATCTGATGGGCTTTGCAGGCTTGCCGTCCTTGTCTTTCAGTTCGGCGCGTGCATTTAAGGCTGTCAGCGCAGTGGAAACAGCGGCGTTTTCATCATCTGTCTCAAATATGAAACTCTGCCAACAGGCTTTTTCCTGAGCGCTTTCACGCCTGAGAATTTTCAGTTCGGTGGTCATCACGTTCACTCCCTTTCGCCTGTTTCAGGCATTTTCCCGACCTTGCCGAAAATCTCCTATAATTTAACTCTGCTTTATAGGAATTATATCACAGCAAGCCGATAAAGTCAATGTACACTCTGCCGACATTTTTCAAAGTCTAAAGTAATTTTTTGACAGTTATTCCGTGTCAGTGCAGAAGCTATATCTTCACCCTGACTTCGCCGCCCTCGCACCATGAAAAAGTGGGAGAACGCAGGCTTTCGTCCTTGTCGGGGTGATCCTCGCGGTAATGGGCACCGCGACTCTCTTTTCGGGCTTTTGCCGACATCAGCATCGCTCGTCCCAGCCTTGTACGCGGGAAGATGCCTTCGCGCTTTTCAAGTGCGTCAAGCCCTGCAATAGCTGAGTCGATACCCGCTTCGCTCCTGACTATGCCCAGTCCTGAGTACAATATTTCGCCCAGTTCTTTTCTGACCGCTTCGCTCGGTTCATCGGCATGGCAGTCCCCCGAAAACTCTGTCTCGTCCGAATTTTCGCCCTCGTCACCCGCAAGTATATCCTCAGCGGCAGTCTTTCCGCCGAAAACAGCCCCCAGCATCGAATTCCCGCCCAGACGGTTAGCACCGTGATACTGGCAGGTACACTCGCCCGCCGCATACAGCCCGCTGATATTGGTGCGATGGTTCACATCGGTGTAGATGCCGCCCATAAAATAGTGTATGCCCTCATGGACAGGCACAGGCTTCTCGGCAGGGTCGATGGCGAGATAGTGTATTATCTCGGCGCGCAGGTCGGGCAGACGCTTTTGCCATATCTCGGCAGAAAGCCCCGTCATATCCAGATAAACCGTGTCGCCGCAGTCCTCCCGCCGCCTTACGAAGTACATCTCGCGCGAAACGACATCGCGGGGCATCAGGTTTTTCAGCTCTGGGTATTTTTCTTCCATGAAATACCACTTTTCGCCGCCCCTCTCGATATACAGCCTGCCGCCCTCGCCGCGTGCCGCTTCGGTGACAAGACAGCGCTTGTCGGGTATGCCGATGGTCGTCGGGTGGTATTGGAGCATCTCCGCGTTGCCGAAGATGACCCCCTGTTCAAACAGCTTTGCCGCCGCATAGCCGCTGTTTTGTGTCGTACCTGTGGTCATATTCGGGAACAGCCCTGCCATTCCGCCGCAGCACATTATCACTTTCCCCCGCATTACCGCAGACTTGTCGGCATAGCAGTCGCGCACCACCGCCCCTTTACATACGCCGTCCTCAATAACGGCTTCAATGAACTCGTGGTGCGGGAAGCGCTCGATAAGCCCCGATGCTTCGTACTTTCGCGCTTCATCTATCAGCGCCGACATTATCATCTTGCCTGTACTGCTTTTGGCGTAAGCGGTGCGCTTTTTCTTCTGCCCGCCGAAATTTCGCTGAACGAGATGACCCTCAGCCATGTTGAAAGGCACACCAAGCCCCGCCAGCCACCGCACGACTTCGGGCGCACCCTCAGTCAGCCGCCTGACAGCGTTTTCATCAGCGAGGTACACCCCGCCTTTCATGGTATCTTCAAAATGGTACTGCGGACTGTCGCCCTCGCCCATAACGTCCAGCGCCGCATTGATGCCGCCCTCAGCAAGCACCGACTGCGCCCTTTCAGAGGCTTGCAGTGATACCAGCCGACAGTGCCGCCCGCCCTTCGCAAGGGTGATAGCCGCCGTCAGCCCCGAAAGCCCCGCGCCGATAATGATAGTCTTTTCCATAAGCCGTTCAACCTTTTCCCAATATCTGACAGTACGTTTCATATCCTATGGAAGGGTATGGAAGGTTTGCAAGGTCTTTATATTTCTTTCACATAGAAAAAAGAAAAATATAATATATAAAGAAGTCCTGCAAAACGCCCCGACCCTTCCATGACCCTCCATACATCAGCCTTTAGCCCCTCCGTGACGGGTTGTGACGGGTTTGACGGGTTTTTATATTCCTTTCACATAGAAAAAGAAAAATAATAAATATATAAAGAAGTATTGCAAAATGCCGTCAACCCGTCACAAGTCGTCACAAGCGCCTGTTTACGCGGTTAAGCGATGACCGCCCATCGCGATGATTGCCGTTCTTACCCGCTTGCCGTTCTTACCCGCTTGCGGCAGAACGGCAAACTTTCGCCCATGCCAACAATTATGAATTGTGAATTATGAATTATGAATTAAAAAAGCGCCATTATATCATCTTCCACCTGAAATAATATATCACAAAGCACACCCCTGTGAACAGCAGTATGCCCGATAATATCACCGCAAGGTCGATGCCAAGTTCTTTATACGACTTTGTGCCGAAGCTGAGAAGCATCGGTTTTGCGTTGCTTATCACATGCACCGCGATGGAAAGCACCAGCAGTATCTGCGTTGCCAGCTGTAAGCCGCCGAAGAAGTTCAGGCGGTAAACACCGTCATTTTTGCCGACAAACAGCATGATGTGGAGCGCTATGAACACCATACAAGCAAAGCCGCTGACTCTTCTCAGCCAGAAAAGCCTGTTCTCCTTGTAATAATGCGTACCCGACTTTTTCATGGCTATCACCGTGTCAACAGTCAGCTTTGTGCCGATAAGCAAATGCAGCCCTATCATCGCTTCCATTATATGGGCGAGGTTCTGCATCAGGGCATTTCCGCCCTCCATAACGCCCGCCAGCTGAAAACCGCCGACCACTCCATGAAAGAGAAAAAGCGCCAGTATCAGCATACTTATGACTGCATTGACTCTTCTCACGCTTCTTCCCCCTCTGCCTGTTTTACTGTCAGCATATCTGCGTCAGTCATTGCCGCTATGCGTTCTGCACCGAACATATCTGCGATCTCCTTAGACATAACTATCACATCGAACCGCCCGTTCTCAGCCTTTGAAAGCATCAGCATCACATTTTCGGTGCTGACTTTCATCTGGTTCTCGGGCAGTATCGACCGGAAACTATTTGCCATTTCAAGCCCTGCCGCATCATTCTCGGCTACGGTACAATGCAGGTCCTCAAAGACATTGTAAAGCCCCTCGTCCCTGCCCTCAGCAAAGAAACCTTCCCACGCCGCGAGATTTGCGCTGTTGGTATGCAGGCTTCGGTTGATGAACACCACATACTCACCCGACGGCTTGTCAAGCGCAGTGGACGCACTTGACACAGCGTCAGTGCCGTCACGCAGACGCTTATAATAGTCACTGTTAAGAAATGGCAGACCCAGCATCAGAAACAGCGCCGCCGCTGTAACGATGACATGACGCAGCACCCGCATTATTCCTCTGCCTGCTTCAATGCCGCAGTAACAGCCTCCTTGAACTCACTGTAATTGACAGTCGCACCGCTCACGCCATCGACCTCCTCAATATCGCCCTTCGACACCAGCTGAGAGGCATAGTTCTCGCAAGCCGCCCTTGCGCGCTGTGCCTTGCTGTAATAGTCCTTGTTCTTTATCTCGCCGTCCTCTTTGCCGTAATCCTCGTCTTTGAGTGTCCCGTCAAGCTCGTAGGTCTTGAAAGTGCAGTCGGTTATCTTGCCGCCCGATATGGTCAGCTCGACCTCACCGTAGCCGTTGCCTTCTTCTGTGCCGTCATCGCTGTGATATTCGGCACTTTTAGCCTTGTAAGTGCCGTCCTTGTAAGACTTGCTCCCGCATGCGGTCAGCCCCGCAGTCAGCGCCAGCACCGACACTGCTATCATCAGCTTTTTCATACGCTATACCTCCGCTCTAGTCAAACCTTATCTTGCCTGTAAAATTCTCATTGACGACCTCTTTGCTGAGCTTGCCGCTCCTCAGCACCAGCGTGCGCTGTGCCACCTCAGCTACCTCAGGGTCATGGGTGACTACTATCAGCGTCGTACCCTCGTCATGCAGTTTGTGAAACAGGTCAACAACGACCTCTTCGTTAGCTTCATCGAGGTTGCCTGTCGGCTCGTCAGCCAGTACTATCTCAGGATAATTTATCAGCGCCCTTGCCACGCACACGCGCTGCTGTTCACCGCCCGAAAGCTGACTGGGCAGATGCTTCGCCCTGTCCGCCAGACCCACTCTGTCCAGCGCTTCGAGTGCTTCCTTTTCATCGGGTATGCTGTGATAATACTGCGCCAGCATGACATTCTCCACCGCTGTCAGGTAATTTACCAGGTGGAACTGCTGGAAGATAAGCCCTATCTTGTCCCTGCGGATATTGGTCAGGTTCTTCTTCGACTCCTTAGAAATATCCACACCGTCCAGCAGAACTTCGCCCTTGCTTGGCTTATCCATGCACCCGATAATATTCATCATCGTACTTTTTCCCGAGCCTGAGGGTCCCATTATCGACACCCACTCGCCCTTTTTGACCTTCAGGCTCACATCATCGAGCGCATGAAGATCTCCATAGATCTTATAAACATTTTTCAGTTCCAATAAACTCATCTTAAACTCCTATCTTAAATGGGGGACTGCGTTCCCCATACCACAAACTTCAGCTCTGCTGATGTTGTGCGGGACTTTTTGCGCGTCAGGTCTGACGCTTCGTTCGCTCCGCTCCCTACGGTCAGGGCGCAAAAAGCTCTCGCGCTTTGGGTTGTTTTTGGAGAATTGTGAATGTGCTCAGCAATTATGAATTATGCATTAAAAAATCTATCGGAACTCTCCTTGCGATAATTATAACATAAATCTCAATTAATTACAAGCCTATTTTATCAATTTCCCCAAATAATTATTTTCACAGCGAATTTGCCCGCCTTTAATGACAAATATCATTATGCAGAGACAAGCTCCAATGCATGTCAACAATTATGAATTATGCATTATGAATTATGAATTAATAACCTATTCGCCTTTGAGGACAAGTGCGGGGTCAACGTCTGTTGCACTTCTTATGGGCATAAGGCTGGATATGCCTGTTACCGCTATGGAAGCCAGCACTGTTATCGGCAGAAGAAGCGGTCTGAACGAGATCGAACTGCTGAACACATTGATGCTGACCTGCTGTGCGAACACAAAGCCAAGCACCGCGCCGAGAAGTCCGCCCAGCAGACCCAGAAGCATGCTCTCGCCCATAAATTCCTGTATTATGCTCTTGTCAGATGCGCCTATCGCCTTGCGCAGACCTATCTCCTTGCGGCGCTCCGCCACAACTGCTGTCATGGTGGTGGCAACGCATATCATCGTCAGCGCCAGCACGACTATCGTTACCAGCAGCACCAGTGCCTGCAATTTTGTCAGCACCGATGCTTCCGATGCGGTCACGCGCTTTACAAGGCTTGCATGAACGTTCTTCACACTGCCGTTTATCTCGCTGATATAGCCCGCGAGCTGTTCCGAGTCGGCAGAAACGCTCAGTTCTGCCACATCGAGAGTGCCCTCTTCGCCCGTAAGCTCAGTCAGCGCATCAAGGCTCATGTAGATGTAGTTCTCTTCCGAACCGCCTGTCTGCAAAACGCCCATCACTGTGAACGGCTTGTAGGTGTCAAGTGTGAACTCGTCCTCGCCGTCAGAAGTCGTTTCATCGCTGTCCGACACGGGGCTGTAAGAAACCTCTATGGTGTCGCCCGCTTTCAGCCTGAAAGTCTCTGCCACCGATGCGCCGATAAGCAGCTGACTGTCACCCGAGAACCACTCGCCCTCAACACGCCAGTAAGGGCTTGCTTTTTTAGCGCCCTCAGGGTCGGTGCCCGCCGCAACAACGGGAATATCGTTTATCCTCACGTTCTCATAGCGGTATGGCGCAACGCCCACTATCTGCGAGCTGTCTATCTTCGACTGTCCCGCTCTCACATCGTCTAAGGTGAAAGCATCATCGCCCGCAGTGAATATCATGTTAGCGCCGTAGTTTCTGAACTCAGCGCCCATCTGTCTCGGTACATCGTAGTATATCGACACCAGCCCCGAAAGTATTGTCGCACCGATGGCTATGGACAGAAGCGCCACCACCATTCGCGAACGCCGCCGCATAAGCGAGGCTGTTATCATACGTATGAACATTTTTCTCTTTTTCATTTTACTCTGCCTCCGCTCTTATCTGCCGTGAAGAACTTCTGTCGGGCGCAGACCCAGCAGCATTCTTATGGCGGGTATCGAGCCTATCAGCGTCACCAGCACCACCAGCACCGCAACTATGGGCACTACCATCGGGCGCATCTCTATGGCTGAACCGAATACCGTGTGACCTATCAGCTGTGCAAAGCCAAAGCCCGCAAAGAAGCCCGCAACACCGCCGATTATCGCTGTTATGAATATCTCGCACAGCACCAGCAGTGCCACTGACAGGTTATGCGCACCTATGGCTTTCATCAGACCTATCTCCTGACTTCTCTCCATAACGCTTGCCGTCACCAGATTGCATATACCCAGCGCCGCACCTATCAGACTGAGTATGGTTATCAGTATCATCAGAAGCTGTGTCTTGCTGAGTATTGCACCCTCCGAGTCAGCCACCTGCCTTACGGGGGCGGCTACCGAATCGGTGATGACCTGCTGTATCTGGTAGCATATCGAACTTGCATAAGCGGTGCATGTCCATGTTTCCATCTGCGCCACTGTCAGCGATGACGGGTCTTTTGCCGCACGCTCAGAAAGTTCGTTTTCGGGAGTTGTCAGTGCGCTGACTTCTATCTTGTCTACCCTGCCCTCAAGGTCGGCAAGTTCCTGCGCGGTGTCGAGCTGCATGTACATCTGCATGTCCTCAGTGCCGCCCGCATCGTATATGCCCGCAACTTTCATGTTTTTGTCAGATGCGGGACCGTTCAGATGGAGCGTGTCGCCCGCCTTAACGCCCAGCTTTTCGGCAAGGTCTTTGCCCACCATCACTTCATCGGCGCTGTTGGCAGAAAGCTGTTCATCTATCCACGAACCTTCTGTCAGTTCCCACCAGCTTCGCAGACTTACAACGCCCGCATCAAGAGTTTCACCTGTGGGCAGATCCATGTGGTGGTCGAACCAGCTTCCCACACACTGCACTTCAGTGCCGTCGTCAAGTGTCGCATCAACATTGACGAACGGCGCAAAATCCACGATGTTGAATGCCCAGAAGATGGTCTTTATCTTGCCCAGTTCATCTTCCTGCAAATAAGCGCCGCTCACACCGCCGTCCTCGACCTCATAGAGGTTCGTCAGCACCGAATTTTCCTTCGGTACAACGGTTATGTTCGCGCCGTAAGTTTTAAGTTCCTGATTTACCTTGTCGCCCACATCCAGCATAACGCTCAGCATAGCCGAAGCCAGCGATGCGCCAAGCGCTATGGTAAAGGCTATCATCAGCATTTTTTTCCACTGGCGGAACAGTGTCCCGCGTATCATTCTAAAGAACATACTGCCCCTCCTCAGCTTCTCATTCGGTTGTTCTTGAACATCTTTTCATGCTCGGTAAGACCGTCCAGCGGCACTAATATCTGCCCGTCACGTATCTCATAGGGTATGACTATCGGGTTGCAGCCGCCCTTGAAACCGATGGTCTGAATGTTCATCACAACATCGCACAGCTTGCACACCACCTGACCGTCTTTCTCGAAATAGCCCGTTTCGCCGCAGACATCGCAGGCATCAAGACCGATGCCGTAAGCCGAAGAGTTCGGCTTTTTTATGACGATGAAGCGTATCTGAATATCGTTCTCGGTCACATAAGCAAAGCGGTGCAGATGACCGTCATCGACCTGTTCAAAAGGCACTATCACATAGCCGTTCTCTATCTTTGCATCTTCAACGGGAGACAGCGGCACTTCCCTGTTAGCCACCGCATCGAGGGTGGTGAATGTCACCAGCCCAAAAACAAGGCAGAATATAGCGAGGTTCGCCCAAGTTCTGGTAACGCGCCACTTTTTGCGCAGTTTGCGCTTCTGTGCGGGATTGTCGTAAGGCTCGTTGGCACGCAGGCTCTTTATCCACAGCAGAACAGGCATCACCAGTGCCGCTGTAAGTGCCGTATAAACGAATATATTGCTGTTATTGGAGGAAAATTTCACCAGCTCGAAAATATCGTGCTTTATATCGGGGTCGAAGTTTTCAAGCATGCGCTTGTTGAGCATTATGCCCAGACTTGCGCAGAATTGTCTTGCGGCGTTGATAATGAGTATCACCGCTGTGACAGCATACGCCTGCCAGCCCGAAAGCCTCAGCATGCCGTTGTGTACAGCCATCTGTGCCACGACCATGAGTATCAGACCGAAGATTATGCCGATGCACTTGAACAAAAAGCCCGTCGAAAGCACGGTTTTCTCGGTCAGCAGGATAATGTACGGGTACGCCAGCACATCAGGAAGGGCATAGAAGATCAGCAGTGCCGCGACAAGTCCGCCCAAAACACAGCTTATCGCCCCCATCACCTTATTTTTGCGGAATATGGAAATTATTATCATCAGCACCGACAGTATCATCGTCACAGTGAAGATGCGCAAATTCCACAGCGAGGTATCTATCTTGGTGGTGGCATTTTTCAGAAAAGCCATAAGAGCCGCCGCCGCAAAGCCGACACCTGCGCCGATACCGCCTGCATAAGCGCCGAAACGCTCTTTTATCAGTTTGATGAAGCCCCGCAGAGCGCCTGTCAGCACAGCCGCCAGCACCAGCGTTTCTACGGTCATCACAAAATATTTTAACACAGATCTTCTCCTTTCAGAGGATTATTTCGTTAATAAAAATTAACCTTTGTTAACTTCAAAAACGCACAATATGCGCTGAAGATATTCGTCCACAGCGCATAAAGCATTTTTGTTAATTGAAGGAAATTTACCGATGTAAAATTACCACTCCTGAGGAACGTAATCCCAACCGTCAAATGTGACCTTCAGGTTGCCGTCTTTGAAGTACTCGTCGAAATTACCACCGGGGCCTGTTTCTGCATCGGTGTGCAGCAGGTAGCCGTTCTCTTCGGGGTTGTGGAACTGGAATTCAATGCTGTAAGTATCTGCATCAGGCAGAGCTACGTTAGCACCGTAGTGAGGACCGTCAGAAGCGGACATTACCATGAAAGTACCGTCAGCAGCAACGTTTCCGTCAGAACCTGTGATCTTGTAGTCAACTGTCATGTAAGGTACCCAGTCGCCAACACCGAAACCCAGATCGTTCTCCAGCGCGGAAACGTCAGCCTCAAGGTGAATGTTGAAGCCGTCAACCTTCTCGTTGCCGCCCGACATAGGAACAGGCTGGAAGTAAACAGCAGAAACGTTCAGGAAACCAACTTCCTGGTCCTCGAAGATAGGATACTCAGTGAAGCCCGCAGCAGCGTCATCAGCAGCGGCAGGGGTGTCCTCAACGACAGCATCTGTGCCCTCGCTCTTCTCGCTCTCAGCAGCAGCAGTTGTTTCAGCGCTGCTTGCAGCAGCCTTGCTCTCAGCAGAGCTGCTTGTATCGGTGTCGCCGCATGCTGCGAGGCTCATAGCCATCATAGATGCCAGTGCGATGCCGACTAACTTCTTCTTAGTCATAAAAAATTCCTCCTTAAAATATGACTTTGTTGTTCTATTATAGTTACCCTTATTTTTGGGATATAGTAGACTATTTTTTCGCCGCCTTTTTCTTTGGCGCTTTCTTTTTGGGAGCTGTCTCTTCCTCAAACTGCTCGTTCGTTTCAGTCAGGTAATGTATGCCCTGTATGATGCCCAGCAGTTCGGGGATACCGCTCCAGCAGAATGCCACGCAGACAAGTGCCTGACCGTATTTGCCAAGATAGAACTTGTGTCCGCCAAGACCTCCAAAAACGATGGCAAGTATGCCCGCTTCGTTCTTATTTTTGATCTTGAATTTCTGCATAACGAATATCATCAGCGTTACAAATATCAGTATCAGCTGAGGTATCAGCGTTTCAAGCACAGGATAGATGCCAAGCACATTCAGCACATCGTTGAACGGTATGACAGCCTGTAACCGGTCAGGTGAAGTCATGTCGATAACATCGCCCTCGATAAGCTCCTTGATGCCCGCACCCAGGAAAGATATGGACATAACGAACATCAGTATGCTCGTGCCGAGGAAGAAGGGTCTTATCGGCAGTTTCACACTTAAGAACCTGATGCACAGGAATACCACAGCCAGCACCACAACGCCCACACCGAAGCCGCCCCAGACATAGCTCATGCTCTTGGCATCGTTGAGAAGCGGCTGGTAGAAGAGTATCACCTCCGCACCCTCACGGAACACCGCAAGGAACGCAGTAAATGCCAGCGTGAACACACTGCCTGTCTCAGCAGATACTTTCACCTGTTCATCAATGTACTTGTTCCAAGTATCAGCCTCCGCTTTGGAGACCATCCAGTTGCTGACATAGAACAGCACCAGCACAGCCGTCAGCGCGGTCACGCCTTCGATTATCTCCTGATTTGCAGTGTTTGCCAGCTTTAGCAGACTGAGCAGCCATGCGCACAGGAAGCTCGCGCCAATAGCCGCAATACAGCCGATATAAACGTGTTTCAGCTTATCCTTGTTGCCCGATTTTACCAGATATGCGATTATCGCACCGACAACCAGTATCGCTTCCAGACCCTCACGCAGGATTATAGCGAAACAGCTTGCGAAAGTGACCCACACATTCGTGCCGCCGCTGTCCAGCGGTGAAGAACCGCTGTCCGCCGCAGGTGTTTCTGCCGAAGCAGTCTGTTCCGTGCTGTCAGCCTGTGCCGCAGTTTCCTCAGCAGCACCGCCCTCGCCGAATGTCAGCTTCGACTCGCCGCTGTCGCCAAGACCGTCAAGGTGATTTGCCTGAACGTGAAGTATCCCGCTGAGGTCATTGAATATCTCTTTTATCTTCTCAATATCCTCGCCTTTTTTGACAGCTTTTCGCGCCGTTTTGAAAGCAAGTTCAGCCTTGCTGACTTCTGAACCCGAATAGCCGTTGACATTTCTTTCAAAGCCCGATGTTTCATAATAGTAATTATAGGCATTGAGGATAGGCGTATAGGCTTCATCGGTATTGCCCTGCGAATACAGCTGATATGACGCTTCCATCAGCTTGTCGATGGAGTCCGCAACATCGTTCCATGTAGATGAAGGCTGACCCGCAGCCTTGTACTCCTCCCACGAAGGGTAGTAATCCGTTGACGCAAAAACTGTGATGCCCGTACTGAAAAGCGCCAGCATCAGCGCCGTCAGCAGCGGCAAAAGCCTGCCTATCACGGTATTTTTATGTGACATTATCATTTTCCTCCCACCGAGACTGTTTGTCTCATTCGGTCAGTGTTTGGCTTGCTTAACTTAGTTTACCTAAGCTAACTTCGGCCTAAAATACAAAAAGTCGGCACAAAGCCAACTTTTTCTTAAAAATATTTGTTCTCACTAACCGTCATTATATTAGCACAATCTATCCGTCAAGTCAAGAGATTTCATCTTTAGTTAACAATAATTCGTTTGCAAAGCCAAAATTTATTTCTCACGGAGATTGTTTTTGTATACATTAGCTACAACTAACCCCATGTGATATGCAAAGACCACCATAGCAGTGCCATGATGGTCTCTACAATTTATTATACAGGAAAATTGGGGGTGGAAGTGTATCCTTTTCTTTTGCGGCATAGTTTTTTGTATTTTCCGCATTTCTTTTATTGTAAATATTATACCACGATTTTCGCAATTTGCACATTTTTGTCGCGAATTGCAAAGATTTGGTCGTGAAATGCAGTATGCAGGCTTTTTATGGGGATTTTGCCCTTTTTTCGCATGCACCAAAAGCGCTCCCGAAATGATGATCGCACGTTAAATATATCCCAATTTGGTTGTGTATTGTTGATGATACAAAATGGCTGTTCTTTCGTATTGTTCCCCCCGCCTTCGGCGGGGGAACAATACACAACCAAATCCGGATTTAAATATTAACAAATTGTAAACTTTGTAGTAAAGTTATTGACTTTTATCTGCATATGGATTATAATTAATCACGATGATAGTAAACATGATAATTGCAAACCAATACATGGTAAGAAAGGCAAGGCGATCTGCATGAGGACATTACTCAAAGTTTTTTCATTTATTTTAAATATAGTGCTGAAAGTCGGCGGCGCGGGCGCGGCTTTGTGGGGGATATATCAGTACCTCGCAGGCGGCAGCAGTGACGGTTTGACCGTCTGTGCGGCGGGCGTTATCGCCTTCATTCTGTCTTTTAAAAAACGCGAACTTGAAAACGGCGATGAAGTCCTCTGGCTGGCGCACATACTTTTCAGTTTTACAAGATTTGTGATAATAGGTTTGATGTTCTACGGTCTGGTCGTTTTATGGAGCAGCGGAACTGCCTCCGAGATCGGCACAGGCTGGGCTGTCGGCATAACTGCGGCGGCAGTAGTTCTGGCGCTGTTTCTTTTCTCGGGCGGCACCGATGCAAAGCAGCCCGCAGCTCCACCCCGCAGCACCGAAGAACAGCCCGGCACACTGAAACTTCTTGGCAGAGCGGCTTTTGCTGCATTTCTTGATAACGCCTTCACGCCGCCCGATACTTCCATCGACTTTGACAGTTATCGACCGCCTGTCGATAACTCTGCCGCGATACGTCAGCAGCAGATAGATGCCGAGAACGAAAAGAAGAGAAAGATGGCTGAAGAAGATGAGCGCAGACGCAAGGAAAGCGAACGTCAGTACTACGACTACCGCTACCGCAAAGCAAAGCAGAGCGACCCTGACGAATACTACATAAATACCAGAAAGTTCAAGCACTGGTCAGGGCGCTGACCCACAAAAAACTAACGACCCGAGATCACGAAAGGAAGATGGATATGGGAATACTGATAGGACTGATAATAATACTGATTGGCTTAACAACAGAGTCATTTTGGGGTATAGCGATAGCGCTTGTCATCGGCTGGCCCATGATAAAAACTTCATTCGAGAACGGCGGTCTGAGAGTAGCCATCGGCATAGTCGTAACGATAATCGGCGTTGGCTTCTGGGACGACAACCTGCCGTTATCTCTCGTCATCATGTTCGCAGGTCTGGCGATAAGCGGTGCGCTTTCAGCCCTGTTCGACCTGTTCGACTCTGCCCGCGACAGAGTGAGCGATGCTTTCAGCGACGACAAGAAAGCATTCCTTGTCAGGACCGCAAGGCTCGCCTGCTTCATCATACCCGTCATCTACCGTGTCAATAACGGCAGTTCGCTCATTGACGCACTCATCGACCAGCTGCTGAGATAATACCGCTCCCCCGCTGAAAATGCGGGCTGAGTTTTTCTATCATCAGCAATACATAATATGACAATCCCTTTAGCACACCACTGCAAAATACCTTTATCAATGAGGAACAACAACTGTATTCAATTCCCGATATAACATCGTTTTTTTGGTGTGTCAGCGGGATAACCACAATACATAATAAAAAACCGCACTGTCCCATAAGACAGTGCGGCATTTTTATAGTCTGTTGTCAGGCAGGTATCCCCCGATACCTCCCAGATCAACATAATAATTCGAGTAGTCGATGCGGTTCGCCACGACCGTTATCTTCGTATCTCTCAGATACGGCGTGGGGTCATTGGGCAGCGGCTGTGTGGTAAATACAAACTGTCTGCCTGTTTCGGGCGAATGGTAATAGCAGTCGATCACATAGCCGTTCTTGTAATTATCGTACCTCACTTCCAGCTTTTCGGGAATGATACGAACATTATCGTTCGCAAGGCGCATCTTGTCGCGCTTTTCAAAGCGCGGTAATATAAACAGCTTTATGACCGTCATTGAAATGCCCATAAACAAACCGCCTATCAGCGCCGCCGCCAATCCGACCGAAAAGAACAGCCCTGCCACCGCCGCTATGAGTATTATCGTGCATAATAATGCCAACAGCATAACATTTCTCCTTTCAGCAGTTTACGTCTGCATACAATTCGACCTCCCGTAAGGCTTGACCTTGCGCCGGGAGGCCGATCGCTTATCATATATTATCTTCTCTCGTTTCTTCGGGTATTTCTCCCGTCTCTCCAATATTTTTCAGACCTGCGCCTCTCCAATGCACATGTCTGCATGCAGCAGTCAATAATTCTGAAGTATCTCGTTCAGGTACTGTTTACCTTCTTCAATAACGTTTTCGGGTGAAACTATCTTCGCCTTGTTCCCGAACTGGAAGAACCAGCCCCAGAAAGTCGGTGCGATCTGTACGTCCACCGTCAGAGTAAATGAGTTCTCGTTTTTTCTTGTCGGGTGACAGTCAAGACCGAACCTGTCTATCACCACATTCGCCAGCGAATTGTCGAACTGCATAGTAACGCTCTCTCTTCTGCCGCCGTACATGCCGTAGACAGACTGGAGATTTGTCACCTCGTTCTTTTCCTCATCACTGAGCTTTCTTGCATCAGTATCAGTCAGCTCAACATTCAGCATCCTGTCTACCCTATAACGGCAGATCTTTTCATGCTTATTGCAGTAGCACACCAGATAGTAATTCTCATTCTCCCACACCAGTGTGTATGGGGTAACAGTGTAAAACTCACCGCCGTGCTTCAGCACCTGTTTTTTGTCAGGGTTGAACTCGGTATACTTGAACCTGATCTCCTTACCTGCGCTTATACCTTCCTGTATCTTGTTTACAGAATAGTAAATGACCTCATTGAAGCTCTTCGCACGGTTGTCTATGTAGATCTGTCCGTAAAGCCTCTCCGCGTCATACCTGTTGGTAAGTGTCTGAAGTTTCTTGACCAGCTCTCTCGATTTCTTCTTGGTCAGAAATCTGCTCGATGCAACGATGTTTGCAAGCACCAGCAGTTCCTCCTGCTGAAAAGTCCTCTCGCCCAGATAATAAGCATTTGAATGACCATCTTTCACGGTCACGATGTCCATTCCGCTCTCACAGAGCGTCCTGATGTCATCATAAATGGTCTTGCGCTCAGCCTTGATGCCCTTTGATGCCAGCACCTCGATCAGCTTCGCCCCTGTTATGGTGTGCCTCTCATCTGTCTCTGTCTCAAAAAACTTCTTCATGGTCAGAAGCTTGAGCTTCTGTCTTGCTTCAACTGCCACTTTATTTATCCTCCCCACCGCGCTTCATATCCTTTACCTTGATCTTTGAACCGTCAGGCTCAACTATCGAGGTATGCTCAAGAGTATCTGTGAAATTTGCCGTGACGCTTCGCCTGTACTCCATTCTCAGTGCTTCCCTCTCAGACTTCTCCGCTTCGGTCAGTTCACGCTGTCTGGAAATGGCTGTCAGCTCAGATATTCTTTTCAGCTTTTTTTTCTCCATAAATCTTTACACTGCTCCTTCTGATGGGTCTTGCCTTGCCCCCTCTTTTGTAACTTTTGTAATATTTCTGTAACCAAAACAGGCATAGCTCTCCCACTTTGTTAAGGTGCTGACAGGCTTACACAATACCCGTCCCCCGCTCAGGCTTACACAATACCCTCACGGCTGTATAATGGAACAGTGAAATATTACGGACATGTGTACATTTTTTTGTTCTTCTGTAATTAACAAAATGTCCGTTTTAAATCCCCGAACCACCGTTGCAAGAGATATTATAGCATATCTTTCAACAAAAATCAAGCACAATTTGCACAAACAGTCCGATAATTTCCACTCAATTTGAACAAAAAAAATCAAAATTGCGTTTTACCTTGACTTTGACCACAATATATGGTATACTAAGACCTGAATAAATGTACGTATTTTTAAAATTTACATTTTGGTTACATATCTATTTCAAATTTATAGCGTCCAACTATTCAGATCCACAAGTCCCGTTTACAAAAGACGGGAGCTATGTTTTTTCGTGAACCGAACTTATCTGAATTTTAAAGCTGTTCGCTATTGATACAGGAGGTTTTGCAGAACTTGGCAAACAAAAGGATCTCATATGATATGTGCGAAAATATCTTACAGGCTGATGACTGTTTCACCGATGAAGAGGCAAGCACCGAAAAGCCCGATCTCAGCCGTGAAAAAGCGGCTCTGCGCATGCTTATGCAGGATTGTCTCACAAAAAAGCAGAAGTGCTATATACTATTATATTACAGGGACGGTCTGACTGTCATGCAGATAGCACAGAAATTCGGTGTGGACAAGTCCACCGTTTCGCGCACCATAAATCGCGGCAGACAGCGCATCGCAGGCAATCTCAGCCGCGAAGCCATGCGCAGGCTGTTCGAGAAGTGATAAACGCGGCAGACAGCGGGTATGGGGCGTTCTCATATTTTTACACCCGCATGACTGCCTTGTTTTCGCCATATAAAAGCGCCCGCGCTTTCACACATTTAAAGAAACATCAGCCCTGCACTGCGCAAAGACGGTGGTACGGGGCTTTTCTCACATTACAGACAGGAGCGTTGTCATGTCAGCACCAATTTACGATTTTGCCAAAAAATATTCTCAGAGCGGCACTTCGCGTTTCCACATGCCGGGTCATAAAGGCAGGCGCTTTCACGGTATGGAAGCCCTTGACCTCACCGAGATACGCGGTGCGGATTATCTTTTCGGGGCAGAAGGCATCATCGCCGAGAGCGAGGCACAGACCGCTAAACTTTTCGGGGCGGCAAAGACCCTCTATTCCACCGAAGGTTCAAGCCTTTGCATAAAGACCATGCTCGCCATAGCCGACAGATGCCGCGCTGACCACAGCGGCAGGATGCTGGTCATAGCACCCCGCAACGTCCACAAGGCGTTTATCAATGCCTGCATACTGCTGGATATAGAGGTGTGCTGGGTCTACCCTGCGGTGAAGAGCCGCTCGCTTTGCTCTTCGGGGGTGACGGCTGATGATATTGCGCTTGCGATGAAGAATTGTCCCCGCAAGGCTGATGCCGTTTACATCACATCGCCCGACTATCTGGGCTTTATCGCCGATATTGCAGGTATCTCAAAAGTCTGCAAGGGAGAGGGCGTTCCGCTTATAGTCGATGATGCGCACGGCGCTTATCTGAAATTTCTTGAAAATGACATTCACCCCATGACACTGGGCGCTGACCTCTGCTGTGATTCGGCGCACAAGACGCTTCCCTGCTATACGGGCGGGGCTTTTCTGCATATCTCAAAGGACGCACCCGCAGGCTATGCCGAATGCGCAAAACTGATGATGTCGCTTTTCGCCTCTACAAGCCCCTCTTACCTTATCATGGAAAGTCTTGACCTTTGCAGTGACTATCTGATGAAAGGGTACAGGTCTGACCTTGCCGAATGCGTGAAGCGCACTGCACTTTGCAGAAAGCGGCTGAATGACATGGGCTGGAATACCGTCGGCGAAGAACAGTGCAAGCTGACTGTCGCGGCGGGCGAATGCGGCATGAACGGTGACGAATTGGGCGACAAGCTCCGCAGTTACGGCATTGAACCCGAGTACACCGACCCCGATCTCGTTGTGCTGATGACCACGCCTTTCAATACCGAAGAGGACTACACAAAGCTGGAAAAAGCCCTTTCCGAAATACCTGTCAGCAGCGGCAGGGCGGCTGAATTTGACGAGATACCCTCTGCGGTGGTGCGCATGCCCATCAGAAAGGCGGCGCTGTCACCCGCAAGAATGATCTCAGTCAATGAAGCTGAGGGCTGTATCTGCGGCATGACCGTCACAAGCTGTCAGCCGTCAGTGCCCATAGCAGTCAGCGGCGAAGAAATAACTGCCGAGATCATAAAAATTCTCAAAAGGTATGGCGTTTTCAGCATAAGTGTGCTATAATATATAATGTGATGCGGCATTACCCCGCACATATCATATTTCGGAGGAAACCTATATGAAACTTGTATATGCAATAGTCAACAACGATGACACATACGCCGTCAACAAGGGCTTGCAGAAGGCAGGCATACGCGCCACAAAGCTCTCATCAACAGGCGGTTTTCTTATGGCGGGCAACACTACTTTTATGATATGCTGTCAGAATGAACAGGTCGATGAAGTCATAGCGGTGCTGAAAGAACATTCCCGCAAGCGCAAGCAGTTCGTGCCGTCCTCAACGGTCACAGGTCCTGACGGCGGGCAGTCATACCCTGTTGAAGTGGCTATCGGCGGCGCGACCATCTTCGTCACCGACATAGAGCGCTTTGAACAGGTGTAAACCATGAAGATATACGGCAACAAGGCACTTCTCGCACAGACTGCCAGAATGGTGTCGGCTGGGCGCGAACCCCATTCTATAATAATACACGGCGAAAAGGGGCTGGGCAAAAAGACGATGGCTAAGTACATCGCCGCACAGCTGATGTGTGAAGAACACAGCGGTGTCCCCTGCGGCAGATGCAGGGCGTGTCAGCTGATAGAGCGCGGCGCTCACCCCGACCTTATTTTTGCACAGTCTAACGACAAGGGAAACTATATCGTTGAGGATATTCGCGACGGCATAGTTGGTGATGCACCCGTTGCACCCAATGAGGGAGACATAAAGGTGTATGTCATACCTGATTTTGACCTCTCGATACAAACTTCGGTCCAGGTGCAGAACATTCTGCTGAAACTGATAGAAGAACCACCCGACCACACTGCGCTGATACTGACAGCACGCAGCAAGGAAACTTTCCTGACCACCATAATCTCGCGATGCGTAAGCCTTGCGGTGACACCCGTTACCGTGCAGGAGAGCGGCGAGTTTTTGCAGACAAATTATGCCGACCGCCCTGCGGAAGAGATACGCGAAGCACTGGAAGCGGGAAAAGGCAACATCGGCAGATGCAAAGCGTACATCGAACATGAGCAGTTTTATAACTCGGTGGGACTGGCGCGGCAGATAGCACAGGCTTATTCAGAAGGTTCGGAATACGGATTTCTTAAAGCGCTGGCGGGTGCTGACGGCAAGAAACCTCTTCTGCGCGAGGCGCTCTACCTTTTCTCGGAACTCTTGCGTGATGCCTGTGTGCGCCTTGCAGACGGCGAAGCCGTAGGCTGTGACACCGCGCTGGCAGATGCACTTTCCCGCAGGCTGACCCTTTCGGCAGGCGCAGAAGTCTATGACAAGATAACAAAATACATCAGACGGATAGATGCAAACTGCAGTCTGGGGCTAGTCTGCAACAGTCTGTGCGCAGACCTTTTCTGATATAAAAACAAGGCGAAGAAGCAGTTTCTTCGCCTTTTATTATTACCTGTTATTTACCACGTTCTGCGGCTGACCGTCACGCCACCTGCGCAGGTTCTCAGCCACCGTTTCAAGCAGCCGCTCTCTTGTCTGCTTGGGTGCCCACGCGATGTGCGGGGTTATGGTGATGTTCTTTGCGTTTCTCAGCGGACAGTCCTCACGCATCGGCTCAAAAGTCAGCGTGTCTATGCCTGCACCTGCTATAACGCCGTCATTCAGCGCATCAGCGAGATCCTGTTCGTTGACCACGCCGCCGCGTGCAGTGTTCACAAAGTAGGCAGTGGACTTCATCTTCGCCAGCGCATCTTTGTTTATCATCTCTTTGGTAATGTCGGTCAGCGGGCAGTGCATCGTCACCACGTCACTCTCCCTCAGCAGTCTGTCAAGGCTGACAGCTTCAGCGCCGTCTCCCACCTTTTCGGGCGAACGTGTGAAAGTCAGCACTTTCATGCCGAATACCCGCGCTATCTCAGCCACTCTCCTGCCTATACTGCCGTAGCCCACAATGCCGATGGTCATGCCTTTCAGCTCGTATGTCGGTATATAAAAGTAGGTGAACAGCTTGTAGTTTACCCAGTCGCCGTTATCGACTGTATCAGCATACGCGCGAATTTTGTTGAAGTGATTGAGTATCAGCGCAAATGTGTGCTGTGCCACCGAGTCGGTAGAATACGCAGGCACGTTGCAGACAACAGCGCCGTGTCTGTCAGCGGCATTCAGGTCAACATTGTTATAGCCCGTTGCAAACAGACCCACATATTTCAGATTCTTGCACTTCTCAAATACCTCTTCGGTCATAAGGCACTTGTTGCAGATCACCGCATCAGCATCGCCTATCTTGTCGGCTACCTCTTCATTTGGCGTATAGCCATATACCTGCGCATCGCCCAGCGAAGTTATGCCATCAAGGCTGACATCGCCGCCGCGCGAGACAGTTTCGCTGTCAAGAATAACTATTTTCATGGCTCAGTCCTCAAACGCATTATCGACAGTATCGCCGTTCTCTTTCGGGGCTTTCTTCTTCTCAGCCTCAGCCGCTTTCAGCTTTTTGCTGTACTTGAAAGAGAATACAGCCGCGCCCGCCAGCAGAAGCACCTCAGCCACGAAAAGCCCTGTGATAACAGGCTTTGATGTGTTTATCTGCGTAACGAAAGTCGCATCGCAGGCAAACAGCAGCAAAAGATAATGCAGTGACTTCTTATTCAAAAACTGCAAGCCGTATACGATAGTCGCCGCTATGCAGAATATCAGGTGCATGCCCATCGGGAATGGCGTATACACATTCTGCATTGTAGTTATGGAATCATTTGACAGTATTGTGAACATTTCTAACATCTCCGTTTTATGTCTTTTCCGCCTTTCAGCGTATTTTTATCTAAATTCTTCTCAGTTCATCGCTGTAACCGCAGTTATCCATCTGCAAAACAGTGTCAGCGATGTGCTTTTCGTTCAGGAAAAGCGGCGCTTCATCAATTATCTTGTCGCTGTGATCATCAGCCACATAAGCCGCAAACTTCCCTATCAGTTCGGCTGAACAGCCCGCAATATCACGGGGCTTGCCCGCTTTCACCAGCTTTACGCACTCAGCATAGTCAGCCTGCTTTGTCACAAGGCTGTTGAACCTGTAAAGCTCTTTCCACTTCTGGGCGGTCATATCGTCATAACCGAAGCCCAGCGTTCCCAGAAACTCAAATATCTTCGGCTGAACGGCTTCGTCCCACGCAATATCCGACCAGCAGTGGAACAGATACCCCCGCAGAAAGTCTCTGCTGTCCGCGAACTGTTCAGCGTTATCTTTTGCAAAATCCTTCAGCTGAGCTTTCCACTTGTCATAATCCTTATCGCGGATATGTGCGGTGTAGCGGACTTTCTCGCTCGCCTGTTCCATACCGTAATTCACACAGTCGGGAGCTATCGCGCCCAGCATGAAATCAGCCTTGTTCTTAACGCCCAGACTGTCTGCCATTTTAAAAGCCAGCAGAAGATGCACAGGTGATGACGGCATTTACTTCCCCTCCAGTCCTTTAAGAGCGCTAAGCTCGTTCTTATCGACCCTGATGTTGCCGTCCTTTATGACCTCAACATCGTCCTTCTTGACAGTTACCACGTTATCCGAGCGATCCATCTTGACCCTCAGCTTGCCCGTCAGCAGATTTACCTCCTGCACCACGCCCTTGCCGTCAGCAGTCTTAACTATCGCGCCGACTTTCGGTGTGTGTTTCAGCAGATCTTCATAGCTGTCCTGCTCGTATTTCAGACAGCACATAAGTCTGCCGCAGCAACCGCTTATCTTTGTGGGATTAAGGCTAAGCCCCTGTTCCTTCGCCATCTTGATGGAAACAGGCTGGAAATCACCCAGAAATCTCGAACAGCAGAACGGCTGACCGCAGATGCCCAGACCGCCCAGCATTTTCGCTTCATCGCGCACACCTATCTGTCTCAGCTCTATCCTTGTCCTGAAAATGCCCGCCAGGTCCTTTACCAGTTCGCGGAAATCCACCCTGTTCTCGGCAGTGAAGTAAAACAGCATCTTATTGTTGTTGAAAGTGCATTCAACGTCGATAAGATCCATTTTCAGCTTATGCTCTTCGATCTTTTTGCGGCATATCTCGAATGCTTCCGCTTCTTTCTGCTTGCTTTTCTCGATGGATCTCAGGTCGCGCTCATCAGCCTTTCTGATGATGGGCTTGATAGGGTTCTTGAAATTCTTCTCGTCTATCTCGCGGTCAGTCATCACGACCTCACCGCACTCAACGCCGCGAGTAGTTTCAACAATGACCTTGTCACCATTGACCAGCTCGTTATCCTGCGGGTCGAAATAGTATATTTTTCCAACGCTTTTAAAGCGCACTCCGATTATCTTCATATGCATTCCTTTCTTTTCAATCGGGACTGAGCATATCAGCTCACATACATACAAAATTATTATAACATATTTTTTTACAAAAGTAAAGGGGTGAACTTTGGATTTCCACAACCGGACAATTCATAATTATTGACATGACCGAAAACCTCTGCCCGAATATCTGTCATTTTCTGCAAACGCAATACCGCCCTTTATCCAAGCACAATACTTCTCAGCCTTAACGTATTTACGCACTGCTTCACTATAGCAATCCGCCTTAAAATTCAGACAAAATCCAGTCACATAATCCATAGATCCGGGATTTTGCGACTGGATTTTGTGAATTTAAATAGTTGGATTGCTATAAAAAAACGGACGCGCTCCCCCGCCCGCAGATATGTCATTTTACTGCCTAACTTTCCCTCACGACTTCACTATAACCATGAACATTTATTGAGCTGTTTTCTCCCGCAACTATTGTTGACCCCCGCCGAAAAGCCGTGCAGTGTTTCAGCGGTATAACAAAAACGGACGGGCTTACACCCGTCCGCAAGATATGCTGTTATTCTGCCGAAACTATGAAATCTACCTCGCCGAAGCTGAATACCACAGGTATGCAGTATGCAGGCTTCTCAAAGGTTATCTTGCTGCCCGTGATGACTTTCTGCGGTGTCATCGAAAGTTCAGCACCGCCCTCATTGGACTGGTTCACAGCAAACAGACCGTTGACCACATTCAGGAACTCGCCCACCGTTTCATTCTCAAAGCCTGTGATGTCGCTGAAAGTCTCTCCCGCGAAGCGCTTTGCAAACTCAAAGTAAACGTCCTTGTCGGCAGTTATGCAGGTCACTGCATCATATGTGCCTGTTATGCGCTGTTCTATCAGGTTCTCAGCATCGAATTCCCTGACCACCATCGCCTCCAGCGGCGTAAAGTCGCCGTCTATGAAACGTATGATGTTCTTGAACATCATCGTCACATAATCTGTCAGCATACGTGCATTTACAGCCTCTTCCAGATGATAGAACTCTGTTACCAGCTTGCTCAGGCTCTCGTTTTTACTGCCCTCAAGATCGCTGTCAGTCAGCTCATTGTCCGATTTGTAGTCGTTTATCGCCTGCTCGAACTGTGCATTGGTAAGCACGCCGTTGTTCACCAGCGTCTGTCCCAGAAGCAGATACTCGGTCGGCTGCTGTGAGAGCAGTTTATCCACCTGCTCTTCTGTAACATATCCCAGCTCTACCGCCAGATCGCCAAATCTTTTATCGACGCTCTGCTGAGTTATGTTTACATGCTCTACCTGATCTGCCGTCATCAGTCCTGCATTTATCGCCAGCACACCGAGCCTCATGCGTGTGTGCTTCTTGTCCTCAAACGCCTGCGTCAGGTCGTCTGAAGTGACCAGCTTTTTATTCAGCAAATATCCGCCAAAAAATTGTGCAAACAATTACAGCACCCCCTTAGCGGCGTTTTCAAGGATAGCCTTTGTATCCTCGTCAGAGATGGGCTTCTGCAAAAAATCAGCCGCCCCTGCGCGCAATGCCTCCTTTAAATGTCCCTGCGTACCGACACTTGATGCCATAACGACTTTGGCATCAGGGTCAAACTCGATTATCTGCTTCAGCGCTTCGATACCCGTTATGCGAGGCATGATAATGTCCATGAATACCACGTCGGGCTTGTTCTCCTTATATTTTGCCACTGCCTCTTCACCGTCGGCAGCTTCAAAGACCTCACTGATGCCAAGAGCTGAGATCGTCATGCTCATTTTCTTCCTTGCGAACATCGAATCATCGCAGATAAGAACTTTCAGATCCTGTATAACCATATTATATAACCTCCCGTTACAAGCATAAGATACATATGCAGCAGCACTGTGTACCTCGTCTTAATAATTCTAACATATTCCACCGCAAAAATCAACCATTTTTTATGCGTTTTTAATAGTGATTTTGCATAAATATTTCACTATATTATTTTACCGAATAACACTTGACTTTTATGCCGATATGTGTTATAATAAATTGTCAGCAAGCCGCTGTGGCGAAATTGGCAGACGCAGCAGACTCAAAATCTGCCGGTAGCAATACCGTACCGGTTCAAGTCCGGTCAGCGGCATCATAATACCTCGTAAGATCGGGCTTTTTTGTAAGCGCGGTCTTATTTTTTCTGCCAAGTTTCTGCCGAACAGCAAGGGCTTTTCTTTTTCAGACTGTTGACTGTATCGCTCTCACAGAGATGTTTTTCAGCGGAGATATGCGGCAGTTTCCCGCATCAGATGCGTTCCCGTCCCGCGCAGAGCTAAAAAACGCCCTTATCATGGGGCGTTTTCAGCTTTTCGATCCTGCAAGCTCTTCTTTTGTAAGATACTTAACTATCTCGTCAGGATAGCCTATAGCAATCCAACTATTTAAATTCACAAAATCCAGTCGCAAAAGCTCGGATATATGGATTTTGTGACTGGATTTTGTCTGAATTTTAAGGCGGATTG
>NZ_CACWPP010000011.1 GCF_902762735.1 uncultured Ruminococcus sp. | reverse complement strand
TAAAAATGCGGTAAACAAAAGGATAATTGAGCGCCCCATATTTTTCCCCCGCCTGCGGCGGGGGAAAAATATACGCCAAGAACCTTAAGTTCTGTATAGTCGCTGTTTTTATGGTGTGTCAGCGGGATAACCACAAATGTAAATCCCGATTTGGTTGTGTATTAGCCATTTTGTATCATCAGCAATACATATCAAAATTGGGAGAAATGTAAAAAACTCCCTTCTTTTCAGAAGGGAGAGTATCGCATTATTTACAGCGCATCAAGCTGCTGACCATTGAGAGTTATCCTGTATCTGCCGCCTTTTGTGTGTATGCTCTCATTGTCAGCGCGTGTGCATATATTCAGCGTATTCGAGATCTTCACAGCCAGGTCTATATCAGTGAATGTCAGTGACGACTCACCCTTTAACCCGCCGAAAGCCAGCGCCTTAGGACCGTCAGCCGATATTTTTACCGCCGATCTTTCTATCTTAATATCAGAGTTTGAGAACATCGAGCCGTAAGCAGTCAGCGCATCAGCGCTCATCTCTATGACCATGCTCACGCTCTCCGCATGTATGACGGTGTTATCGCCCCTGAGATTTCCCAGCCCCACCGACATCTGGCTGTCAGTGCTTATCTTTACGCTGGAATATTTGACATGCACATCAGCATTGCCGTTCTCAGAGCCTATCCCGATGCTGAATGCGCCCGAAGCGGTGCATTCAAGATCACAGCCCAGTATATCCACACTGGTATCGCCATCCAGCGCACCGATGCCCACATTGTTGCTTCCCGAAGCATTAAGCACATAGCGCCCCCTGCCAATGACGATCTCGCCGCCCCGCCCCGCGCCGATACACACGCCCGCATGGCTTGTGGCAGTTATCGCTATCGTGCCGTCCTGCATGAATGACAGCCTGCCGTGCTGGGAAGAAAGGTCGTTGCCTATGCCGAAATAGTCGGTGTCGCCCAGCTTTATGTCCAGCGAGCCGTCACCCTCAGTGGTGAGCATGGCATTCTCAGGCACACGTATACCGCCGCCCACTAAAATGTTGCTTCCCGCCAGCACCAGCGTAACATCACAGCCGCCGCCAATATCAACGCACGGTCTGCCGGGCAGATTTGAAAGCCTGACATTCTCAAGCTGTACCTTGCCCGCAAATCCGTCAGCTATCATCAGGTGTATTCCCGAATCCTGGTGAGGCGAGCCGCTTATGGTGATACTGCCGTCATTATAGCCGCTGCCTATCTGCAAACAGCTGTAACCGTCACGCGAAAGCCTTTCAAGATATATCTTCTCACCGTTCTCAGCCGAGTATATCTGCAAGCGCCTGCCGTCCTCCAGTTCCTGCCTGTGTGCGCATATCTCAGCTTTTAAGGCGTATGGTATCTCAGCTATTATCTCAGCCGACGGGCGTGCTGTGTAGAACCCCTGTATCAGATCAGCCCCCAGCAGTATGACACAGCGCAGTTCCTCGCTGTTCTCAACGCCCTCAGCCAGCGCCATTATCTTGTTTTCGTGGCAGAAGTCGATTATCTCCCGCACAAAATGCTTTTTGTTGGGATTGTTCTCTATGCCGCTCAGCAGTGAACGGTCGATCTTTACGAAATTTGGCGTATACCTCAGCAGGTTGCTGATGTTCGAGTACCCTGTTCCGTAGTCGTCGATGGCTATGGGTATGCCCAGTGCGCTGTACTTTGCCTTTATCACATCAAGGTCGCTGTCCTTGTATTCCGAGCTTTCCACCATCTCTATAACAACGCGGCTGACCCTTTCCGACAGCATTTTTTCTATCTCGGCATTCTTTTCGGGACGTATGTGTATGTCAGGCATGCTGTTTATGAAAACGGGCTTGCCGTTGAACGGGTCATCGCCCTGTGCCGCCAGTTTAAGCACGTTCAGGAAAGTATACTGTTCCACCTCTGCCAGCCTGCCCGTCATCTCAGCGTATTTCAGTATGTGGTAAGGCGAGATGCCGTCCATATCCTTTGCGCGCATAAGTGCTTCATACGCGAATATCTCGCCGTTGTCAGCCCTTATTATGGGCTGAAAATGGTAAGTGAAAAGGTTCTTGTCGAGCAGTTTCATCACCAGTCTGTTCTCTTCCTTTTCATGTTCGGTAAGCTCTTTTGCGGCAGTCAGCCCGTGGAAGCTCTCCTGCTGGTTCACCAGTCTGTGCATCAGTTTTGAGATCATGCCGAGCAGTTCATCAAGCTCACTTTCGCCGCAGTATTTTTTCAGCTTGCCCGAATATTTTCTTTCCAGCTCGTCCAGCTTGTCCGAACCCGAAGCATATTCAGCGTGGTTAATATATTCTTTCAGCAGTGCTATGCCTTTGGTGTAGTCTGTCATCTTATTCACTTCCTTTACCCTTATTTTTACAGATCGGATAATACTCTCTGATAACTCAGCTATATTATATCACAGTTCGAGAATAATTTCAAGCAAAAACACAAAAAAACAGGTTTATAAATAGAAAATTTTAGTGAATTCCGACACGGTGCGAACAGCTCAAAAAAATACCCGACCGAACGTTTCGCCCATTCGGTCGGGTAATGATAAAAAAATCTCCCAATTTTGATGTGTATTGCTGATGATACAAAATGGCTGTTCTTTTGTATTGTTCCCCCGCCTTCGGCAGGGGAACAATACAAAACCAAATTGGGATACGATGTTATATCGGGAACCAAATACAGTTGGCGGTTATCTTTCCGCCGACTGCGGCGGGGGAAAGATATGGGGCGCTCAATTATCCTTTTGTTCACCGCATTTTTAGTTGGTGTGTTAAGGGGATAACCACATAAAGAAAAGCACCTCTGCATACCATGCAGAAGTGCCTTTTGCTGACATATCAGCCCAGCCGTATCATCTGATAAGTTCTTTCGGTATCAGGTCGTAGTCGAACATTACCTCCGAGTGGTTGTCGCGCACCAGCACTTTATCTACCACTTTTCCCGTAGCCTTGTCCTTTGTCACCTTGTATATCTTCGATATGCGGTAGAACACACCGTCCTCTTTCGAGAAGTGGTGATCCTCCTCAACTATCTCGTAGGTGTACGGGAACGGCTTTTTGCTCCTCAGTTCGCCCCTCAGCTTGCCGTCCTCGCACCACAGGCACAGCTGTACGTCCTGGTCGGTGTTGTTGCGGAAACGGTAGTCGATATAGTTGTAGCACACCGATGTACCCGAACTGAAAGGCACGCGCTTGTCGCCGTCGGGTGCAAGCGCATCGGAATGGCTGTGGAACTCCACCACTTCCAGCGGGCTGTGCAGTACCAGCAGGTGAATGGTGTTGCCCAGATTGCAAAGCCCTCCGCCCAGACCGGGAGTCAGCTTGTTGTCAGCGATTATCCTGCCCGACTTGTAGCCCTTTTTCTCAGTGATGCTCCCCACCGTCCGCCAGAATGAGAATACCTCACCGGGACGTATCACCATACCGTCTATCCTGCTGCAAGCCAGCGCTATGTTTACCGCCTTGTTCTCCTGCAAAACAGGGTCGATGCCCTTGCCTTTCTTGATAAGTGTGTTGCTGTGTTCCGATACCAGATTTTTCAGCTTTTTCTTAGTCCTTATCACAGAGAATTTATCGTGCCCCATGAAGTCGTGCAGATAGCGTTTCAGCTTCTCTTTGGTCTCCGAAATGGCGTATGTGAACGGGCTTATGTTGCAGAAGAGTATATCCCTGCTCCAGAAATTTCCTGCACCCTCTTTGTAGATGTCACCGATGCGGTGCCTGAGCGTTGGTATCCTACGCCACGCCCACAGCAGACCGTACTCCGCATATCGCCTTACACCTATACGCATCTCATCGGGCATCTGTATGAACTTGACCAGTATGCTTGCAAGCCCCGCGCGGTTTGCGCCCAGTATATCGGTGAATATCTGGTCGCCCACACAAACGCACTGACTTTTTTTCAGCCCCAGCTTTTTTACAGCTTTCAGGTAGCCCTTAGGCGACGGCTTGTCTGCATCGCATATGTACAGCGTGTCGATATTCTTTATGAACATCTCAACGCGGCTCTTCTCATTATTTGAAAGCAGGAGAGTTTTCAGCCCTGCCGCATGTATCTCTTTAAATAGTGCATCTACCTCAGGCGTTGAACCGTCCCCGTGATGCACCAGCGTGTTGTCTATATCGAATATGACCCCGCGATAGCCCTTTGCATAAAGTTTTTTGTAGTCGATGGCGAACACGCTCTCGGCATACTCAAAAGGAAAAAGTTCCTTTATCATCATCGCACCCCATTCACTTATTTATATAGTCACAGACAGTGTCTATCTGTGCCGCAAAGCCCCTGCCGAAGCGGTTTTCCACAAAAGCACTGCCGATGGTGAAAGCCCACGGCGAAACTTTCTTGACAGTATCCAGCTTCTCAAAGCTGTCAACACTGCCAGCCACAACGGTCTTAGCACCTGTCTCGCTGACAAAGCGGCGTATTAGGTCGGGGGCATCGCCTGTATACCTGTATCCCAGCAGATCAAATCCGTCAGCGCCCTTTTCCAGAAGTGTACGCGCTTCGGTTATCATGCCGTCGGCAGAACCGCCCAGCACCGATGGTCTGCCTGTTATCTCGCCCACATACGGCATGTATTCTATGCCGCTGTTTTTGCAGACCTCTGCCACCGACTCAAAGTACATCGTACCCATCAGGTAATCCACCCCGCATTCCACCGCGAGTTCAGCACCTGCAAGGCAGTGTTCCTCGTCATAAGCCACAACTTCCAGCGCGGTCTGCTTGCCGCATTCCCTGATGCGTCCGAACAGCTTTACCACATCATCATGGGGTATGCCCTCTTCCTTGAATCCGTATATCTCCGCTTTGGAATTTTTGCAGTCCTCAAACACCTCAGCGGCATTGGGTATCGTCCTGTCGTTGAATGTCAGCATAACGACGAGCTTTGGTTTGTTGTTCATCTTGACCCTCCAAAACATATCCGCTTTTATACAGGTACACATTCCTGCACAGCGATCTTTCCGTATCATGGTGATCACGCCCACACACCGCACTTAACAGCCTTTAGGTGCATAAAAGAAAGCATACCGATACTGTTCGATATAATACTTTATCCCAATTTGCAATTTGGTTGTGTATTGTTCCCCCGCCGAAGGCGGGGGAACAATACGAAAGAACAGCCATTTTGTATCATCAGCAATACACATCAAAATTGGGAGAATACTTTTTAAGCGGTGTATCAAAGGGATAACCATATCCTGTAATAATTTTTACCTATGCGGGGCAAGCCCCTTTTCTATCTATCTCTTTACCGAGTTGAAATGATCGTATATCACCTGCGGCATTATCGCGAAACAGCCGCAGCTGTCATCGGCTTTTGCGGGTATATCCGCCATTATCACCGTTATGCAGTCAGCGCCCTGCGATGAAACTATCGCCGCATCGTGTGAAACATAAGCTGATACTTTCGCTTTTTACGGGCATATGACCGTCATCGCCGCCCTTTCCCGCGAGCTTTGCGACCGACACCGCGATGACCGCCGCCATGATAATGAAAACATCGCAGGCAGCAACTCTGCCTTTGCTGAGTTTAGTTTTTTTGTATGCAGAGCCGATCCTGTCATTCATAAGTATTCACAACACCCTTTGCCTGCACCGAAAAAACGACCGCAGTACTGATAAAACTGCGTATAGTCTCATACTTTACTATTATATCACCATATTCGGCACTGTGTCAATCACTGTTTTGCAGAATGTCATATATTTGTAGTTTTTAACAACGAAAAGCGGGCGCTTTTACTGTGAATTGCTATTTTACCGAATATTACACAAAATATAACAAATTAATTAAAAAATGTGATTATCCCGCTGATACACCAATATCTGATAGCCGTAATTCAGCTTTCTCGGCAAGGGGCGACCACCCCCCAACCCTCTGCCCTTACGTAGGGGAGGGGCTATGCGGCACGCCGATTTACCGCATCTGCCCTGTTTGCTTGCAAAAATGTGGTGTGTCAGGGGGATAGTCATAATAGTATATTTTCGCCGCAGAAGCCGCGTTTATAAGCGCACGGTATGGTGCATGTGCCCACTTGCAATTTTTGTGCGAATGTGTTATGATTATATCAGGGCGCAAATGTTCTGCCTGTATCATTTAGCGGAGGGGTCACAGTTATGGGGGAGAAAAAGACGGACAGACGTACACTTAAAACCAGAAAAGCCATCTGCGATGCGCTGGCACAGCTTTTGTATGAGAAGGAACTCCGCAAAGTCACAGTGCAGGAGATAGCCGACCTTGCAGATGTCAACAGGGTGACATTCTATAAGCATTACCTTGATGTCTATGACCTCTACGAGAAGATCGAGAAAGAGGTGCTTGTCGAACTGGGTCTGCTTATCCTCCAGCTTCAGGAACTTCCGCCCGATGATGCGTTTGAACATCTGATAGGCTATATCTATGATGAACGCCTGATATTCAGGATGATATTCAGCCCCAACAGCACGGGTCAGCTGAGGGATAAGTTCAGCAAGATGGTGGAAGGGCTTTTCAGGCAGATGCAGAAGGAAGAGAACGATAAGCTGAACGACAATATGGCAGAATACCTCGCCTGCTACCGCGCACACGGCTGTATAGCAGTCCTAGAAAAATGGGTGAGGAATGACCTTGATCTGCCAAAGGATAAGATGACCGAGATAATCTCCGACCTTGACAGCAATACTACTTATCTGGCCTGATGCCGTAAAACGCTCCCGTCTGTGATGTGTGCAGATCACAGGGAAAGGGAAGATAAGGTTAACAGGGGAGGGCATGAGACATCTGCCTGTCCCGCGCAATATATGAATTTTTGGGGGAACAGATATGAGATCCGATATTTATGAGCTTGAATCGCTTGAAAGTGACTTTACCGCCATACCTGCCGAAGCTGAAAAGGTGGCTGTGTACAACGGGCTTGACAAAAAAAGCGCACTGCGGCTGAGACTTCTTGCGGAGGAACTTATCTGCATGCTGCCGAGACTGCTTATCTACGGCAAGGGCAGATTTTGGATAGAGTCGCGCAATAATGAGTTTGAACTGCACTTGCAGGTAACGCCCAACGATGCGTCCGCATTTGACACCGAAAAGGTGCTGGCTGTCTCCACCAGCGGCAGGAACGCTTCTGCAAAGGGCATACTGGGCAAGATAATGGCGGCGTTCGAGCAGATGGTCAGCAGCCGCGAAAAAATGCTGGAAACAGACCCATACGGTGTCTGGAGTACGGGGCTGTGCGATTATGACGAGCGCACCATATGGTCGCTGAAAACATATAAGAACGGCTTTGAAGATGAAAGCATGCAGAAAGACCACGCCGAAGAATGGGACGAGCTGGAAAAGTCCGTGATAGCTAATTTGGCTGATGATGTGACGGTCGGTGTGCTGAACGGCAAGGTGGATATGGTCGTAAGGAAGAAATTCTGACAATAATTCCGATAAAATGTTGAGGATCGTGCTGAAAAGCGCGGTCCTTTTTTGCATGCGGAGTGTTGACGAAGCGGAAATATGACTATCCCTTCAGCACACCACTGCAAAATACCTTTATCAATGAGGAAAAACTGAGTTGATGTTATCTTTCCCCCGCCTGCGGCGGGGGAAGGATATACGCCAAGAACCCTAAGTTCTGTATAGCCGCTGTTTTTGTGGCGTATCAGCGGGATGATCACAAAATATTTTCCCGCCGCGCATATATGATGCCCTTCCTGCCCCGATGTGTATCGCAGATGATGCAAAAACGGGCGTTTGCCCCCCCTTTTCACAGGAAAGATCAATACACGAAAAGTTAGTATCAGTAAAAATATGTACAAATGACAGTTATTGTAAATCGACCTTGATTTTTTATTCTCTATGAATATATTCAGGTTGACATTTTGATTGAATTATGTTAAAATAAACTATACAAATTGTACGCATAAAATTCTTTGATTGATATAATTTTTAACATAAAAATCCCACTTTTTAAGGTACGGTGATATTATGCATGTTGATATAGATATTAGAGTCGCATTCTCTGCTATCTTTACTTTTCTGATGATAGCGCTCTTTTTCTGTGCTGTCAAGGGATTCAGGTCAAATCGTAGAATAGGCAGGGCAGTGGGCTGGCTGGACCTTTCGCTGCTCCCGCCGATGATAGGCAATATAATCATCATAGGTTCCAGTGTTGAGATACGCTCGCTGGTGGGCGAATATATCTTCAGTCTGGGCATGAACGGCGTGCTGGTGGCGCTTGTGAATTTTACCGACATCTATTGCAGCGGTATGGGCAACGGTCAGCAGAAACCTACGGCAGTATACATTGTGCTGGCGGCAGACTTTGTTCAGGTGCTGGCGAACATCTTTTTCGGTCATGCTTTTGACCTTGAACCTGTGATGGTGCAGGATAAGACCTATTTCAGGGTAGTGCCGCACTGGGGACAGTATCTCCACCGCACGGTGGATTATGCGGTGTTCTTCTGCGTCATACTGATATTCCTGCTGGCTTCGGTGAAAACGTCAAGGCTGTTCCGCGAGAAATTCACGATGCTTCTGGCTTCGATGATAGTTCTCAGCATCTGGCAGACTTTCTACGTGTTCTCCCGCACACCTGTTGACCGCTCGATGATAGGCTACGGCGTGGTAGGCATACTGGTGTTTTACTTGTCGCTGTACCACAGACCCATGCGCCTGCTTGACAGAACGCTGTCAAACATAGTCTCCGAAATGTCGGAAGCACTGTTCATCTATGACCCCACAGGCAAGTGTATCTGGGCGAATGAAAAGGGTCTTGAGCTGACAGGTGCAAGCATCAAAAGGCTGGACGATATTCCTGCTTCGCTGTCAAAAAAGTTCGGTGAAAGGGAATACGGCGTTGATGCGTGGTCTGACAATAAAGTTATAGTCAGCGGCGGCAGTGAGAAGTATTATTATATAGAGAACCGCCCCGTAAACGATGATAAGAACAATCTGGGCGGCTCGGTGCTGATAATACGGGATAATACCGAAGAACAGCTCAGGCTGAAGCGTGAGCTGTATAATTCGATACACGATTCGCTCACAGGGCTGTACACAAAGCAGTATCTTTATGAGTGTATACGCGGTATGCTCGATGGTGCGCCCGATACCGATTTTGTGGCTGTGTTCGTCGATGTCAAGAATTTCAAGATAGTAAACGATATTTTCAGCTCCTCATTCGGCGACCTCGCACTGAAACAGATAGCCGCGTGGATCAAAGCTGATATGAACGAAAAATGCGTCTATGGCAGACTGGCAGGGGATACCTTCGGCGTGTTCATGCCCGCCGAACAGTTTGAAAATGACAGGGAAAGGCTGGAGAATGAGCTTGCGAACTTCACAGTCTCCGACGGAAATGCCAGTCACCATCTGGTCATGCATCTGGGCGTTTATGAGACAGCTGACCGTGATATAGACGTTTCTGTTATGTTTGACAGGGCACATCTTGCACTTTCCACTATAACAGATGACTATAATAATCATATCGCCTATTACGACAACGACCTGCGCGAAAAGATACTCTGGGAACAGCGCATAACAGCCGAACTGCGCGAGGCGATAGATACCATGCAGCTCCGCCCGTATCTCCAGCCCATAACCGACAGGAACGGCAGGGTAGTCGGCGCAGAGGCGCTTGCAAGGTGGATACACCCCGTACACGGCTTCATGCCGCCCTCAATGTTCATACCCGTGTTTGAGAAAAACGGCATGATAACAGAAGTCGATAAACACATGTGGCGCTGTGCCTGCAAGATACTCTCAAAGTGGAAAGAATGCGGCAGAGACCTGTTCATCTCGGTGAATATCTCGCCGAAGGATTTTTATTTTATCGACGTTGTGTCCGAGATAAAGTCCCTTGTGGACGAATACGGCATCGACCCGATAAGGCTGAGGATAGAGATAACCGAGACCGTAATGATGAACGACCCCGAAGAGCGCATGAAAGTGCTGGACGATTTCCGCAGGCTGGGCTTTATAGTCGAGATGGACGATTTCGGCAGCGGCTATTCATCGCTTAATCTGCTGAAAGATATGCCCGTAGATGTACTCAAGATAGACATGAGATTTCTGTCAGCATCAGGCAGTAAGGAAAGGGCAAAGACCATCGTTAAAAACATAATCAGGCTGTCTGAGGAACTTGATATATCATCGCTCACAGAGGGCGTTGAGACCGAGAAGCAGTATCAACATCTGTCATTGATGGGCTGTAAGCTGTTTCAGGGCTACTACTTCGCAAAGCCCCTCCCGCAGGATGAATTTGAGCAGTTTGCAGATAACGGAAAAGAAAAGTAATTATGACTATCCCTTTAGCACACCACTGCAAAATACCTTTATCAATCAGGAAAAACTGAGTTGATGTTATCTTTCCCTGCGGCGTGGGAAAAATATACGCCAAGAACTTTAAGTTCTGTATAGCCGCTGTTTTTGTGGTGTATCAGCGGGATTATCACAAAAGTAATAAAACAAAGCTGTGTCACGATATTTGCCGCTGTGACACAGCTTTTTTGTCAGATATAATACATCAGCCCGCCGCCGTCATCTGTGCTGTCACTGCTGTGAAGCTCGATAAAGTCGGCAAGGGTCATTTTGGCGGTGAAATCGCGCATGTAGCTGTTCAGCTTTTCCCAGATACAGCTGTTTACCGTATCTCTCAGCCCGCCGTCGGTCTCCTGTTCTGCCGTATGGGTGTCCGCAAGGATAGTGTTGTCAAGCCCGTCCAGTATCTCCGAAAAAGAGATCTCCTTTGCAGGCCTCGCCAGCACATATCCCCCGCGCGAACCCTTCTGCCCGCGTATGAAGCCCGCCTGCCTCAGCGCAACAAGTATCTGTTCGAGGTATTTCTGTGAGATGTTCTGACGCTTTGAAATGTCAGCTGAGGAAACAGTCTCGCCGCCTGCCGAATAAATGGCAATATCAGCCAGCGCCACTATCCCCGATTCGACTTTGGTTGAGACTTTCACCTGCACACCTCCTCTTTATCCAGCAGAGTTTCCATAGTGCGCCAGCCCAGCATGGCGCATTTCACTCTTGCGGGCATCTTTGAAACGTTCTGCAAAGCGCCTGCTTCTTCCAGTTCTTCCAGCTCGTCATCGGTTATCCCGCCGCTTATCATTTTGTCGAACAGTGCCTTGTAATGCCGCGCCTCAGCGGGAGTCCTGCCAATGACAAGCTCCAGCATAATGTCCGCCGAAGCCTGTGACACAGCACAGCCGCTCCCCGTGAACGAACCGTTTACTATCACACCGTCCTTTATCTCAAGATTTAGCATTATGTCGTCGCCGCAGGTAGAGTTTACCCCTTCGTGACAACATGTAGCAGTCGGCAGACCGTGCTTGTGCAGAGGGTGCAGGTTGTGGTCGGTCAGCACCTCGCCGTAAAAATTATCCGTCATATCCCATTCTCCTCCTGAGCGTTTTCAGCACCGCGATAAAACGCATTATGTCCTCTTCGTCGTTGTAAAAGGCAAGGCTCATCCTCGCAGCAGACGGTATCTCCAGAAAATGGAACAGCGGCTGTGCGCAGTGATGACCTGCCCTTACAGCGATGTTCTCGGAATCGAAAATAGCCGCAATATCATGCGGGTGTACGCCGTCCACCGTAAAAGTGAGTATGCCGTGATGTTCCTGCGGGTCATCTGCACCTATTATGTTTACGTGGGGGATCTTTTTCATCTCGCCGAAAGCCAGTGCCGTCAGCTTTTCTTCGCGCCGTTCTATCTCGTCAAGACCCAGCTCGCTGATGTAATCTATCGCCGCATGAAGTCCCACAGCGCCGCCCGCATTAACAGTACCCGCTTCAAACTTGTGGGGCAGTTCCGCAAAGCTCGCACCGCACCTGGTAACAGTGTCGATCATCTCGCCGCCGTAAAGGAAAGGCGGCATGCTCTCCAGCAGTTCCTCGCGCCCGTACAGAACGCCTATACCCATCGGCGCAAGCATCTTGTGTCCCGAAAAAGCCAGAAAGTCCACTCCCAGCTTTTGTACATCGACCGCGATGTGCGGTGCGCTCTGTGCGGCATCGCACACTATCAGCGTGCCGTTCTCACGGCATATCTCAGCAAACCTCTTTATGGGGTTCAGCCGCCCGAAAACATTGGAGATCTGCGCTATGCAGAACAGCTTTGTCCTCTCGCTAAGCGCATCTCTCAGCGCCTTTTCGGTGTATCTGCCGCTCTTGTCGCACTCCAGATACTTCAGCTCTGCGCCCTTTTCCTTGCAGAGCGTCTGCCAGGGCAGCAGGTCGCTGTGATGTTCCGATATGGCGACAAGCACCTCATCGCCCTCGCCTATATTCGTCCTGCCCCAGCTGTACGCTATCAGGTTGAGGCTCTCGGTGGCGTTGCGTGTAAAGACTATCTCGCGCACGCTTTTCGCCCCTATGAATTTTCTCACAGCTTCGCGGGCGTTCTCATATGCTTCGGTAGCCTTAACGCCCAGTTCATACAGCCCGCGCAGAGGATTTGCGTTCTCCTCGCGGTAATATCTCTCCACCCTTTCCAGTACAGCGAGCGGCTTCTGCTGTGTGGCAGAACTGTCAAGGTATACCAGTCCGCTGTTTGCCTGAAATACAGGGAAATCACTCTTTGTAAAGCTGTTCATCAGAATCACCTCCGCCAAGCGCCGCGCCGACACGTCCAATGGTCTCGCTGTCGCCTGTTTTTTCGGCTATCTGCGCTATCTGCGCCCTTGCCATCATCTCATATATCTTATCTTCGGGTATGCCGCGCGACTGCATGTAAAACATCTGATTTTCGTCGATACGCCCTATCACAGCCCCGTGTGAGCCTTCAACGTCCTCTTCTGCGCACAGTATCAGCGGGACTGTCTTGCTGCGCACCGTTTCGTCCAGCGTAAGCACATCCTCGTTCTCTTTGCCCTTAGCGCCCGCCGCGCCTTTCAGGAAATCTATCGTTCCCCTGAATATCTTCTCCGAATGCCCGCGCATAACGCCTTTCACAGCTATCTCCGAACTGCTCTTTTTGCCGCTGTGACGCGCCGTCAGGTTAATATCCAGCTTGTCCGTTCCGTCCAGCAGATAGCCGATATCTGCCCTGAATTTTGAGCATCTGCCCGCCAGTTCAGCGTTTATGCCGCTTACCGTGTCAGCCCCGCCTATGTAGAGCTGTATCAGCTCCAGCGCCGCATTTTCGGCTATCTCAGCATTTACACTGCTGTTTGCCGCGCCGCTGTTTTCATATACCTGCACCAGCTTTACCTCAGCGCCCGCCGCCGCGTTCACTTCTGTCACAACAGTCTTGCCCTCACTGCCGCTTATAAACACGACAGCTTCGCGCCTGCTGTTCTCAGCCGCATTTATCACCAGTCTGTTCCTGCCGCCCGTTATCTCGATACGGGCATCGTCATCGGGCTGTATGACATTTTCCGCGCCCGTGCCGAATTCGTTTTCCGCGCGGCTGACTTCATTCACTTTCAGCCACCTGAAAGTCGGCACAGGAAGCCTGTTCAATATCACATTTTCCATCATCTTACCTCCCTAGCCGATACTGCCTTTCATTTCAAGCCCTATCAGGTTGTTCATCTCCACCGCGTACTCCAGCGGCAGTTCCTTTGAAACGTTGTCTGCAAAGCCCCGCACTATCATCGCTTTCGCGTCTTCCTCGCTGAGCCCTCTCGACATCAGGTAGAACACCGTGTCATCGCTTATGCGCCCTATCTTCGCTTCGTGTCCCACATCAGCCTTGTCGGTGCGTATATCCATGACAGGTATCGTGTCCGAGCGTGATATGCTGTCCAGCATCAGCGATTCACAGCTTACCGATGACTTGCTCCCCACTGCCTTCTCGTTCACCGTTACAGCGCTCCTGAAAGTGCTTATGCCGCCGTCCTTTGATATGGACTTTGTGTTTATGTAAGATGAGGTATCGGGCGCATTGTGAACTATCTTCGCGCCCGTGTCAAGCTCCTGCCCCTCGCCCGCAAAGGTTATGCCTGTGAACTCAGCACGCGCCCCCCTGCCGTTAAGTATGCTCATCGGGTAAAGATAGCTCACATGCGAGCCGAAAGAACCCGACACCCACTCTATCTTGCCGCCCTCTTCCACCAGCGCCCGCTTAGTGTTGAGGTTGTACATGTTCTTTGACCAGTTCTCTATGGTCGAATATCTCAGCGAAGCGTTCCTGCCCACATAAAGCTCCACACAGCCCGCATGCAGTCCCGCTTCGTAGTATTTAGGCGCTGAACAGCCCTCTATAAAATGCAGGCTGCTGTTCTCTTCCAGTATTATCAGCGTGTGTTCAAACTGTCCCGCACCTCTTGCGTTCAGCCTGAAATATGACTGCAAGGGGATCTCGGTCTTTACCCCCGCAGGCACATACACAAAACTGCCGCCCGACCACACAGCCCCGTGCAGTGCCGCAAACTTGTGATCGGTGGGCGGCACCAGCTTCATAAAATGCGAGCGTATCAGCTCCGCATAGCGCTCATCGTGCATCGCCGATTCCAGATCGGTGTATACCACGCCGCTCTCAGCCACCTCTTTGCGTACATTGTGGTATACCAGCTCAGAATCGTACTGCGCACCCACACCCGCAAGGCTCTCTCTTTCAGCCTGCGGAATGCCCAGCTTTTCAAAGGTGTCCTTTATGTCGGCGGGAACATCGTTCCAGTCACTGTTCATGCGCGACTTTGTCCTTATGTAGGTAACTATGTTGTCAACGTCAAGCCCCTCTATCGAAGGACCCCAGTTCACCATCGGCATTCGCCTGTATATCTCCAGCGACCTCAGCCTGAACTCTCTCATCCAGTCCGTATCGCCCTTCTCGTCAGATAACGCCCCTATAATATCCGCTGTTATGCCGCTTCCGAGAAAATCCCGCTCGTCCTCTTCATACCTGAAATCATACAGCGAACGGTCAATGTCAGCGACTTTTGTTTTCTCTTCGCTCATATCTATCACTTCCCGCCGTTTATGTATCTCTCAAAACCGTGTTCTATCACATCGCCTGCCAGCTCCGCGCCGCCCTCCGCGACTGTTTTGCCTGCCGCCAGTATATGCGTCTTATCGACTTTCAGCGCGTCCAGTATCCTTGTGTTGTGCGTTATCACTATCAGCGAACCGCCCGTGCGCCTCTTGTATTCTTCAATGCCCGCAGAAACGGTCTTTACCGCATCAACGTCCAGCCCCGAATCTGTCTCGTCCAGTATCGCCAGCTGAGGTTCAAGCACCAGAAGCTGTAATATCTCAGCCTTTTTCTTTTCGCCGCCCGAAAAGCCCACATTCAGGTCACGGTCTGCATAGGCGCTGTCCATGCCCAGTATCTCCATGCATTGTTTCAGCTTTTTCTTGTGATCCCAGAGCTTCGTGTGTTTGCCTGTCAATTGTTCGAGAGCGTTTCTCAGAAACTCCGAAAGACTTACCCCCGCTATCTCGACAGGGTCCTGAAATGACAGGAAGATACCTCTCTTAGCCCGCTTGTCAGCACTCTCGTCAGTGATGTCCTCGCCCTTGAATAAGATGCTTCCGCCGCTTACGGCATATTCGGGGCTTCCCATTATAACACTTCCAAGCGTAGATTTGCCTGCACCGTTAGGACCCATCAGCACATGTGTCTCGCCCGCGCCGACAGTCAGGTCAATGCCGTGCAGAAGCGTTTTTCCCTCAATGCCTGCGGTAAGTCCTTTTATTTCCAATAGCTGTGACATATAGATCATTCCTTTTCATTTTCCTCAGATGCACACCTCACCGATGATGGTGAGGTGCAAAACTTCTTTACTATTCCTATCAGCTAAATAGGAATTATATGTATTATATCACTTATTTCCTATCATGTCAATAGGCTTTTTGAAAAAAATTTATCGCCGCAGTCATAAAAAACATGGCATAACTCCCAACCATAATTCATAATTCATAATTCATAATTGTTGGCATGTTCGGAAGAATGCTGTTTTTGTCAAAAAATAATGTGGTTATCCCCATGACACACCACTTTCATAATTCATAATTCATAATTCATAATTCATAATTGTTGGCATGACCGAAAGTAAGCCGTTTTATCGCGTATGTGCGGCAAACATGGGGTAGGGCGGGGGCGTTCGCGACTGCGTCGGCGTTACTCCCGCCTATTGACCAACGCTCGCCCGCTGGAAACGCATTTTTGGGCGCATGGCGGGGGCTTTTGTAATTCATAATTCATAATTGTTGACATGTTCGGAAGAATGCTGTTTTTGTCAAAAAATAATGTGGTTATCCCCCTGACACACCACATTTTTGCAAGCAAACAGGGCAGATTCGGGAAATCGGTGTGACACATAGCCCCTCCCCCAGAGGGGCGGAGAGTTGGTCGCCCCTCCCCAAGAACGCTGAATTACGGTTGTCAGATATTGGTGTTCTAGAGGGATAACTATATAAAGATATGCCGTGCGCAGTACGCCGTTCGGTACGCCTGTCGGTACGCCCCAAACGCCGTAATTTCGGGCTTGGTACGCCTGTACGCCATTAAGGGCAGTTGATATATAATATATATCATTGTTATTATTTCTTTGCACTTCCATGAATATAGCATGAATAATACAGCTTATGCAGATATATGATATGTATATTTATATTTATGATTATCCCCCTGACACACCACTCTTTTGCAAGCTAACAGGGCAGATGCGGGAAATCGGTGTGACACATAGCCCCTCCTCTAGAGGGTTGGAGGGTTGGTCGCTCCTTTCCAAGAACGCTGAATTACGGCTGTCAGATATTGGTGTTTAAAGGGATAACCATATATATTATTGTTATTATTTCTTTACTTTTCCATGAATATAGCATGAACAATACAGCTTATGCAGATATATGATATGTATATATATTTATATATAAACTTAATAATATGGCGTACAGGCGTACCAAGCCCGAAATTGCGGGCTTTCAGCCGTCCCGAAAGCCGTCCCGAAAGCCGTCCCGAAAGCCGTCCCGAAGCCGTCCCGAAGGTCAGGGCGCGTCTGCCGCTTTAGCCGTGATTATATATATAAGTATAACTGACAATAATGGCGTACAGGCGTACCAAGCCCGAAATTACGTCGTTTCGGGCGTGCCAAATGCCGTACATTCAGCGTACCTGTACGCCATTAAGGGCAGATGCGGCAGATCGGTGTGCCGAATAGCCCCTCCCCCACGTAAGGAGAGAGGGTTGGTCGCACCGCCCAAAAAAATCCCCCTAAAAATCTCCACCCTCAGCAAGCCCCCACCTCAGTCGAACCCCGCGCCCCATTCCCCCCACACCCACTTATCTCCCCCGCATTCCCGACCTGTCCCCAAAAAATCTCACCCAAAAATCCCCGCCCCTCAGCAAGCCCCTCGCCCATCATCACATACCATTTAATAACCGACCCGCTTACAGCCACCACACAAAAGCCCGGGCATGATACACTAAAATGTAAAATATAGATTAAAATAGCGTTTACTTTCCAGAAATCCCCTTTACTTTTGGAAAAAAAAGTGCTATAATAAACCACGAAGTTTTCGGCAGATGCCGATAGTCAGGAGAAATCAGATGCTAATAGATTTTCATTCACATTTTCTGCCCGCGATAGACGACGGCTCGCGCAATATCAAAGAGTCCGTGGGTATACTGGATATAATGGCACAGAGCGGTATTGATAAGATAATAGCAACTCCTCATTTTTATTGTACCGAACAGTCATCGGACAGCTTTATCGAGCACCGCGATGATGCTTATGAAAAGCTCAGACCTTACCTTAAAGAAGAACACCCCGAGATAGGCTTCGGTGCAGAGGTGCTGTATGACCATTCGCTGGTAAATTATGATAAACTGCCCGACCTGTGCATAAAGGGGACAAAATGGCTTCTGCTTGAAATGCCGTATACCAACCTTGATGATAAGATAATCAGCGGCGTTGAAGCCATCACCAACAGGGGAGACCTGAAAGTGCTGGTGGCACATATCGAGCGCTACCTGAATTTCACTTCCATGAAGCGCCTTGACGAACTGATGCATCTCGAACTTATCGGTCAGATAAACGCGAAGTCGCTCATGTCCTTTAAGACCCGCCGCCGCTGTATGAAGCTGATAGAGAAAGGCTATGTGCAGGTGCTGGGTTCTGATTACCACCGCATCGGCAGGGGAGATGTGACCATCGAGCACGGATATGAGGTCATAACCAAAAACAAGAATTTCTACGATTTTGCCGAGTATGCAGAGGATTGCGGCAAAAAAATACTGGCTGATGAACCGCTGGACAGGATAATATAAGGTCATCACACATGCGTTATCAGACCCGCCGCTCAAAAACGTAAAACATGTTCAAAAAAGCCCTTGTCCCATACGGACAGGGGCTTTTCTGCGCGCCGTGAGACTGCGGAGATCGGTTTTGACAAAACGAGGCTGTATTTAAGTGTATTTTCCCCCGCAGATGCGGAGAATACACTTGACACCATGATCTATCGCTGATGTAACTGTGTCAGCTTCTGCATTCCCTGAAAATTGATCTGCGTGCCGTGAGACAGCTTTTTCTTGACAAGCAGGGACTTTTCGTGTAAAATATATAGTTGTGAAAGAATATGCCCCGATGCGCAGGCAGATGCGGTTTATCTGTCATCATCGGGAAGCTCCCGGTTTGGCTGTGTATCGTTCCCCTGCCGAAGTCGGGGGAACAATACGAAAGAACAGCCATTTTGTATCATCAGCGATACAAATCAAAATCGGGAGTCGGGAAAAGCAAATATGACGGAGGTATCAACATGGATAACAATAATCGTCCCCGTGCCAGACAAAAGAACTATCAGTCGGGCGGCACGGGCGCATACAGACGCGGCGGCGGGCTGGGTACAGGTCCTGTCGGACAGGGTGTCGGCGGCGGCAGTAACGGCGGCGGTGTGAACCGTGCGGCTGTCGGCGGCGGCGGAACACTGCTGCTGATAATCGCGGTGGTGCTGTTCAATCTGCTGGGCAAGGGCGGCGGAGGCACATCTGCGGGTCAGCCAAATAACTACGGCACAGCACCTGCGGGCTTTGAAGCTGTGGATACTGCGGGCTATTCCGCATCGGGCGGCACAGAAGCCGATACTACGGTGGCAAGCGGCTCGCGCAGTAAGTATACTGCTATAAAAGGCGGCGGCAAAGATACCGTCACCATGATGGTCTACATGTGCGGGACCGACCTTGAAAGCAAGTACGGCATGGCTTCCTCAGACCTGTCTGAGATGGCGGCGGCAAATTACGGCGACAACGTGAATATCATTGTCTACACAGGCGGCTGTAAGGGCTGGAAAACTAAGGGCATAAGCAGTAATGTCAACCAGATATATCAGGTGAAAAGCGGGGGACTCAAAGCCCTTGTCAACGATGACGGCGCTAAACCCATGACCGACCCCGACACACTGTCAGCGTTCATAAAGTACTGCAATAAGAATTTCCCCGCTGACCGAAATGAACTTGTCCTCTGGGATCACGGCGGCGGATCTGTCAGCGGCTACGGCTACGATGAGAAAAACAGCTCAAAAGGTTCGATGGGTCTTGCAGGCATCAATAAAGCCCTCAAAGACGGCGGCGTGAAGTTCGATTTTGTAGGCTTCGATGCCTGCCTGATGGCTACTGCCGAAACAGCCCTCATGCTCAACGAACACGCAGATTACCTCATCGCATCTGAGGAGACAGAACCCGGTATCGGCTGGTATTACACCAACTGGCTCAATAAGCTGGGCGAAAATACTTCTATGCCCACCGTTGAGATAGGCAAAAACATAGTCGATGACTTCGTTACCGCCTGCGGCAAAAAATGCCCGTCCTCTGCCACTACGCTGTCTGTTATAGACCTGGCAGAGTTTTCCAACACTGTCCCCTCAAAACTTTCGGGATTTGCAAATTCCGTCAGCAGTAAGATAACCGCCGATGACTATAAGTCGGTGTCCACTGCGAGAAACAATACCCGTGAGTTCGCAAAAAGCTCCAAGATAGATCAGGTCGATCTTGTAGATCTCGCAGAAAAAGTCGGCACTGCCGAAGGCAAAGCCCTCAGCGAAGCCCTTAAAGGCGCAGTGAAGTATAACCGCACCTCATCAAATATGACGAACGCTTACGGCGTTTCCATTTATTTCCCGTATAAGCGCACTTCCTATGTCGATACCGCGTGCAGTACTTACAGCGCGATAGGCATGGCTGATGATTACAGCAGATGCATCCGCCAGTTCGCAAAGCTGGAGACAAGCGGTCAGATAGCCGCAGGCGGTTCGGGCTCACCCCTTGATGCCCTCTTCGGCGGAAGCAGCAGCGGCTCTGCGGGAAGTTCCGATGTGATAAGCGAACTGCTTGGCGCATTCTTAAGTTCGGGCAGAGGCATCAACGGGCTTGACCGCGCAAATATCGGCTTCATGTCAGAGGATACCATCTCCGATGAAGATGCCGCCGATTACCTCTCCCTCAATTATTTTGACGCTAATAATCTCGTCTGGGAAGAGGAGAAAGGCAGGTATACCCTCGACCTCCCCGAGAACCAGTGGGCACTGGTGCAGTCCATCGACCTTAACGTTTTCTATGATGACGGCGAAGGCTACATGAATATGGGTCTGGATAATATGTACAGTTTTGAGGACGGCAAACTGGCGGCAGACACAGACAAGACATGGGTATCCATAAACGGTACTCCCGTTTGCTACTATCATACCGACACGGTGGAGAACGGCGATGACTATACCATAAGCGGCTATGTGCCCGCCCTTCTCAACGGAGAGCGCGTAGATCTTATACTGAAATTCACCGACGAAAAGCCCGAAGGCGAAGTCATCGGCGCGACAGAAGCATACGTCAGCGGCGAGACAGACACTGTGGCAAAAGGCGAGATAGAGATAAACGACGGCGATACGCTGGACTTCATATGTGATTTTTATGACTATGACAGCAACTATCAGGACAGCTACATGATGGGCAAACAGATAAAAGTAAACGGCGCACTGAAGATCAGCGATACCGATCTCGGTGACGGCGATGCAAGGATAATGTACAAAATAACAGACATATATAATAAGGAGTACTGGACTCCCTATATCACTGTAAGATAACATATCCTATAACAGCAGATGCGATCGGCATCTGCTGTTTTTTTGTGCCGCCGCTGCTTGTGTGACGGTTCGCGCAGTGCTGTTTTTTATTGTTATTTTTCTGTCACACTCACGCCGCAAGACCGTTTCGGCATGACTGTATTTTGAATATCCGAGATGCGGAAAAAATCAGCTGCTTTTTGTCAAATAAGGGCGAATATATCCTGTAAACGTTTACAATTTGAGCTATATTAAACAGTTATAGCTATTTTTTACCGTTAAAATCTACAAAAATCGTGTGACCGTCGGTCATAATCAGTCAAAACACTTGACTTGAATATTATTTAATGATATACTCAAAAAAACTTGAGGGAATTTATCGTAAACGCCTGATTTAGGGCTAAAAAGCAATAAATGAAAACTGCTCTCAAACGTTTTCAAGTTTAAAAAAATTCTATACTTGCAAAATTGAATATGGACTGTATACCATATATGTAAGATAAATTGCAAATGTCAAAACATTAATTGCGAAATACTGCACCGTTTCAAATAATAATACGGCGCACTTGCCAAAAATGTCCGATTTTCACATGTACAAAACAGCACATGCACATTCGCAGATATACGTATGCTTATGACTGTATTTTATATATTTCCACCTTATTTCCTATCTCATACCGACGCGCACGGCGGGTGTGTGCCCGCGCAGTGCCGTCGTATGGCAGATAAGAGGGTGCAGGAGGGTAATTATGAAGGAGATAATACTGTCACCGACCGAAAGTCTTGCCGATGCGCTGGCGAAAGTCAGACCGCATACAAGGCTGGTGCTTGCACCGCGCGTTTACCGCGAGAAAGTCGAGATATGCACGCCCGACATAGAATTGGCGGGCAGCGCGGACAGGACAAGGATAGTTTACGGCGACTACGCCAAAAAGAAGGACGAAAAAGGTGTTGAGTACAACACTTTCCGCACATACACAGCCGCAGTGCTGGCAAATGATGTGCGCTTTAAAGATCTGACTGTTGAGAATGATGCAGGCTCGCCCGAGATAAAGGGGCAGGAAGTCGCACTCAGCATAGTGGCGGACGGCTTTTCTGCCGAGAACTGTAATTTTCTGTCAACGCAGGATACGGTATTCTGCGGTCCGCTTCCCGATGACCTCATAGCCCGCTATAAGGGCTTCCTGAAAGACGAGCTCCGCGCTTCGGGCGGCTTCGCTCAGCGCTTCACAAACTGCCTTATCGCAGGCAATGTGGATTTTATCTTCGGCTGCGGCGACGCACTGTTTGAAAACTGCGAGATACGCTCGGTAAGGGACGTTCGCGGAGGAGGCTTCACAGCCGCACCCGCCCACGCTCTGTCACAGCAGACGGGCTTTGTGTTCGACAAGTGCCGCTTCACCCGCGAAAACGGCGTGGCAGACGGCGCGGTGTTCCTCGCAAGACCCTGGCGCGACTACGGCAAATGCAGTTTTATCGGCTGTACTTATGACAGCCATATCTCCCCTGAAGGCTTTGATAAATGGAACGATACGGAACGTGACAAGACCGCCCGCTTCGCCGAATACGGAAATATCCCCGCAGGCAGAGTCGGCTGGGCGAAAATGCTCACTGCGGACGAGTGCGGCAGCCTGATGCGGCGCTTCGCGTGAGTGAAGTGACGTTCGATATAGAAAACGGAGGCTAAATATGAACATTATCGTGTACGTTGGAAGAAATATGAAAACTTTCACATGCAAACAGCACTCGCATGATGAGTGGGAGCTGGTGTACTGCACGGGCGGCGGCGGAAGATTTGAGTTCCGGGACAGAACGCTGAAATACAGCGCGGGAGACCTCGTGATAATCCCGCCCCATGTACTGCATGCCAATAACAGCGATGAGGGCTTTACGAATATCCACATAAACATCACAGATGCAACTTTCAATTTCAAAGAACCTCTGCTGATCTCCGATGACAGCGAAGAACATATCCGCAACGCTTTCAATGACGCTTTTTATTTCTTCAACAGCGAGATAAACAGCCGCCAGCTGATAATCGCGGCGTTCGGCAATCTTATAGTCAACTATGTCATAGCTTTCCGCAATACCAAGCCCCTGCGCGATGTGGTGGATGAGATAAAATCCAACATCATGCAGAATTTTACCGACTGCGATTACGAGCTTGACACTTACCTTAAAACCATACCTTTCAGCTATGACTACCTGCGCAAGCTGTTCAAAAGCGAGATGGGCATGACTCCCCACAGCTACCTGACCAATCTGCGCATACAGATGGCTGAAAAACTCCTCTGCTCCTCTGAGACCGTCGAGCAGAATATATCCGAGATAGCCTATATCTGCGGCTATTCCGACTCGCTCTACTTCTCGCGCGTGTTCAAAAAGAACTTCGGCTGTTCGCCCAAGAACTATGCCGCAAAGCGCATGAAAGCGAGCGGCATGTAACAGCACCGCTCATTCTCCCCGATCTGCGGAAAGCACCGTATTTTACAGCAAACGACGTTTTTTCGTTTGATATACAAGGCACAGCGTTCCCCTGACATTGTGCGGTATCTTCACGGCGGCAGTTTACAGCTTTCGGCAAAAAGGAGATGCTGAAAATGGCTTTTAACGTTATCAATGAGGCTAGAAGATGCCTCAACTGTAAAAATCCCATGTGCAGGAAGGGATGTCCCATCAGCACCAATATCCCCCATGTTATACAGACTTTTCTGGCAGGCGATATTGATGCTGCGGGCGCTGAACTTTTTGCTAACAACCCCCTCAGTGTGATATGTTCGCTGATCTGCAACCACGAGAACCAGTGCGAAGGTCACTGCGTACTCGGCAGAAAGGGTGCGCCCGTGCATTTCAGCAATATCGAGAACTACATAAGCGACAGCTACTTCGAGAAACTGGACAGCGGCGTGAATGAAGAGCTGGCACTTGAAAACATACAGAAAAAAGGCAAGCGCGTCGGCGTTATAGGCGGCGGTCCCGCAGGTATAACCATAGCCATACTGCTGGCGCTGAAAGGCTACGATATAACGATATTCGAGTCGCGCGAAAAAATAGGCGGCGTACTCCGCTACGGCATACCTGCCTTCCGTCTGCCGAAAGAACTTATCGAGCGCTACAAAAGGCTTCTCGTCGCTCTCGGCATAAAGATACGCCCCAATACTTCCATCGGCACTACGATAACCGTCGATGATATGTTCCGCGACGGCTACCGCGCCATATTCATAGGCACAGGTGTCTGGAAGCCGAATACACTGCACATAAAGGGCGAAAGTCTCGGCAACGTGCATTTCGCCATCAACTACCTGACAAATCCCGATGTCTATACTCTCGGGGACAGCCTTAACGTCATCGGCGCGGGCAACTCCGCTATGGACGTTGCAAGGACCGCACTGCGGCACGGCTGTAAACAGGTCACTGTTTTTTCCAGGTCTGAAAAGATAGCCGCGAGCATTACAGAAGTCGAGTTCGCAAAGATAGACGGCGTTGAGTTCGTGACAGGCGTTGAACCCGTCGAGATAACCGATGAGGGCGCTGTTTTCGTCGAGACCGTTAAAGACGAGGACGGCAGACGACACCGCATCGAGGACACTGAAAAGCTCTATCCCGCCGCATCTACGATAATCGCAGTGTCGCAGGGTCCGCGTGACCGCATCGTTTCCACCACCAAAGGCATTGACGTTACCGAACGCGGACTGCTGGTGACCAACACCTTCGGCAAGACCACCCGTGACGGCATATTCGCCGCAGGTGATGTGGTGCTGGGCGCAAGGACAGTCGTGGAAGCTGTCAATTACTCAAAACAGGTGGCACAGACAATGGACGAGTATCTGGAGTCGCTTGATGACTGAAAAGTTTAATATTATTGCATTTATGTGCATGTCACCGCCCGCCGCCGTCGGGGAATGACCATAAAATGTGGTTATCCCGCTGACACACCACAAAAACAGCGGCTATACAGAACTTAAGGTTCTTGGCGTATAATTTTCCTTATGTTTACCGCATTTTTAGTTGGTGTGCTAAAGGGATAGTCATAACATAAAATGATGCAAGGGCTGTGCTGTTCGTTATTTTACAGCACAAAATAACTAAAAATGAACAGGGGAAATGATGGCGATGTAATCGTTATCACTATGATACGGCGGGACAAAACAGACATCGTATAAAAGGCAGTGCTGTTTTTGAAAGGTTTTCGGGAAAACATTTGTGAACGCGAAATTACGCGGCTTTGGGCATATAAACACCTGTTTGCGGAAGAAAAAACTCCGTTTTTTGTGAAACTGAACAAAACGGCGACAACAAATAAGTGCAGTATGTCGAATTGTTTTCTTACTCTTTTTTGGTTAGATGATTTAATTGTCTGAAATATCCATAAACAGTCTTGTATTGGTCTTGTAAATTGTGGCTAACATAGGTTAAAATATATAAAGAAAACACACCGATTTGAAAAATTTTATATTATTTTAGCTGATAAGCTGTAAGTTCAGCCAATGCAGGAAAGATCGGCATGTTAGGGGAACAAAAAAATGAATTTATCTTTAAAGCAATACAGGGCAATAGACTTAGGTTTGATGCTGCTGATACTGACAGGTGCGGAAGCCCTTATAGCACACGCGGCAAGGTCATGGTTTCCTGATGAGATCTATGTGCTGTCACCCACGATGGCGCTGGTCTGTATCGTGATGATGCGCTGGGGCAGATACGCCGCAGTACACGCCGTTGGAGGAAGCCTTGCGATGTGTGCGGCGCTGGGCGCTGAGCCGAAACAGTACGCAGTCTACTGCGCGGGCACCTGCTTCGCACTGACAGCACTGCTGTTCTTCCGAAAACTGAAGAAGTCAGAGGTCAGAAACAGCACAAAGCTCACACTGCTGTTCACGCTGACAGCTTATGTATCAGCCCAGCTGGGCAGGTGGCTGGTGGGCATGCTGATGGGCGGCACAGCCAAAGACATCGTACAGCTTTTTGCCACCGATTCGCTGACACTGCTGTTCACGGTAGTGGCAGTACAGCTGGCGCGTAAGATCGACGGTCTGTTTGAAGACCAGATAGACTATCTGGTGCGCACACAGTCCGAAAGGCAGAAAAGCATGATGCCGAAAGAGGGCGATACCCGATACGGCGAAAGCTCTGAATTGTTTTGAGGATAAAAGAACATGGGAGGTTTTACAAAATGACGATCAATGCTGCTGACTATCTCATCTTTGATGAGGAAAGCGGTACATACATCGAAAATCCGGAACAGCTGGTCCGTGACGATGTTGAAAAACACCACTGGCTGAATGTGGCGCGTACAGTCGCCAAAGACTGGCGCTTGTACCTGATGCTGGTACCGATGATACTCGTGTTCCTGCTCTGGAGATATTTCCCGATGTACGAACTGCTGGGTAGCTTCAAACTTACTGAGGACGCAAAGCCCGTCGCAGACCAGTACTACTCAGGCTTCTCCTATTTCAGGACACTGCTGACAGGCACAGGCAATACCGAACTTTCATCGCAGTTCTGGAGAGCTTTCAGAAATACGTTCCTGCTGAGCTTCTACGGTCTGCTCTTCGGTTTCCCGATGCCCATAATAATCGCGCTGTTCTTCAACGAGATCCGCTCGAACATCGCAAGAAGCGTCTATCAGGTGCTTACTTACCTGCCTAAGTTCATGTCCACAGTCGTTATGACATCGCTGGTGATGATGCTTGTAAAGCAGGGTTCAGACTCAACAGGCATGCAGCCCGGTGTCGTTGCACACATGCTCTCTTCTGTGGGACTTATCTCCACTGAGACTGCATACGCGGGCATGCTCAATAACCCCGCCTTTTTCAGGGCGATATACCAGATAAGCGGCATCTGGGAGAGCGCAGGCTACGACAGCATAGTGTTCTTCGCCGCGATAATCGCCATCTCACCCACAAGCTATGAAGCCGCTCAGATCGACGGCGCAAACAAAATGGCGCAGATGAGATACATCGTACTGCCCAGCATACTCTCTACCATCGTTATCATGCTGATAACAAGGATAGGTTCACTGCTGAACATCGGCTACGAAAAAGTACTGCTGCTCTACAACCCCGACACTTATGTGACCGCAGACGTTGTTTCAACTTTCGCACAGCGCAACGGTATCGCAGGCTCGCTGAAGGGTATGGCTTCTGCGGCTGAAATGATGAATAATGTTATAGGAATGCTGCTGGTCATCGGTGCGAACACCATATCCCGCAAGGCTTCCGATGTATCACTTTATTAAAGAGGTAGCCCCATGAAAAGAAAACTAGAAATATCCGAACTCATTTTCAAACTGCTGAGCTACCTGCTTCTGACCATGTTCGCGGTCGGATGTCTTTACCCCTTCGTCTATACCGTGTCCTCTGCTATCAGCGGATACGTTGAGGTCAGGGACTCAACGATAGTCCTGTTCCCTAAGAACGTCCAGTTCGATGCATTTAAAGATGTGTTCAACGACAACGTGTTCTGGAACTCCTACACAAACACCCTGTTCCTCACATTCTACGGCACTATCTGGGAGATGGTACTGTCCATCTTCGGCGCATACGCTCTCTCAAAGAAGCGTCTGCTGTTCCGCAAGGGCTTCAACTTCTTCCTGGTATTTACTATGTGGTTCAGCGCAGGTCTTGTACCCCAGTACCTCAACTACTTGGCTACAAAGCGCGTGTTCCAGGGTGTCGGCATAATGGACGACAAGTGGCTGGTAGTTATCGCGATGGGCATGCAGGCTATGAACATCATACTGCTGAGAAATGCCTTTGAAGGCGTTCCCTCCGAGATCGAAGAAGCCGCCATCGTTGACGGCGCTACCGAACTTCAGGTACTCAGCAAGGTCTACCTGCCGATGAGCAAATCCATACTGGCAACAGTGGCACTGTTCTTCGCAATATCCCGCTGGAACGGCTACTTCTGGGCAAGACAGATGATCTCCAGCACCAACGAACAGCCTTTGCAGGTGTACATGCGACTCAGACTGGAGGAGTACTCCGACCCCGAGCGCACCACCAACTGGCAGCTCAGCCACACATATGCTCCCGATTCGGTCATATATGCACTTATCGTATGTTCCATAATACCGATACTGGTCATATACCCGTTCATTCAGAAGTATTTTGCTAAGGGCGTTAACGTCGGCGGCGTAAAGGAATAATAATATGTACGGTCAAACGCTGTAAGCGTCTGATATAAAAACAAGGCTATTTAGCCAACAAACGGAAGGAATCCTAAAAGGAGGATCAGTTATGAAAAGCACAAAACTCACAGCCGCAGTCCTGTCTATAATAATGGCGGCAACTGCTATGGCAAGCTGCGGAGGCAGCACAAGCAGTGATAACAGCACTGCAAACAGCAACGGCGGTACTACAACTGCAAACGGCAATACCGCTGAACCGGGCGAACAGCCTACCACAACAGTAGATACTACCGAGCTGCTCCCCGTAGCACCGGGCACAGTACTGAGAATGGCTTGCGGCTACAACAGCGATAAGACAGGTATGAGCTTCACCGCTGACCTTGCAGGCGAGGGCATCACCCTTGCAGACGGCAAGACCTATAATTCGGGCGACCTCAAGCCCACATGGCAGGCAGTTGAAGAACTGTTTGACATAAAGATCGAAGACAAGTATCAGGGCAACAGCGCCGCTGATGAATACCAGTACTGGGACGCTCAGATGGATCAGGTAGATATGCTCAGCGGTACTGCCACACTGCTGTCAGAAAACGGTCAGCAGGGCAAGCTGGTAAATCTGGCTCAGTACCTCGATAAAATGCCTAACTTTAAGGCGTATCTCGACGCTAACCCCATCGTAAGACTGTCCATCACAGGCGCAGCGGCAGGCCCTAATGCAGGCGCTATCTACTTCTCGCCCTACTTCGACGGTGTAAACGACATCGAGCGTATGCCCCTTATGAGAACAGACTGGGTAGAGAAACTGCTCAACGGCGAGGGCGAGTTCACCGCTGACAAGAGCGGCAAGACTGCTGACCCCGTTTATACTCCTTATATGCCAACATCTGGTACTGTTGATGTTGATGTCGTAAACGCTGAGGGCACAGCAGTTGAAACTGTTACCAAGAACTATGACGCTTACGGCAATATCGTTGACAAGATGAACGCTAAGGGCTCTATGGACGGCGTTGAAGCTGTAAATATGCTCCGTGAGTATATCGACAAGACCTATGACGGCTACTACGGCACAAACCGTGCTGACCTCTTCATCGGTCAGAATGCCGCATGGGACGCTGATGAGCTGACCGCTCTGCTGAGATGCGTGGTCTCCAACGCTCCCACACTCAACGGCACTGACAGCGTACAGGGTCTCTTCTCCAGAGAAGATGCAAATAACCAGAGAAGAGTTGACCTCTATCGTTTCGCAGGCACTCTCTTCGGTATACGCGGCATGGAGTCAAGACTTGATTACCTCTATGTAGGTACTGACGGCGAACTCCACGACTCCAGAAACGAAGTTGAGACTTACGAGGCACTTTCCAAGATGCATGACCTCGCATCTGAGGGTCTGATCTCCAAGGGCTTCATCAATTCCGAAGATGTAAACAGTGAGAAGTACCTGTCCGATGACAACGGCTTCATGCACTATGACTACAACCAGACCCAGACCGCTTACAACGCTACCGCACTTGATAACGCTGCGGGCGAAAAGTACATGGCAGTTATGGTACCTGTTGCCAAGTGGAATGACGGCGAAGAGAAGTACATGAGATTTACCGAGTCCTGGAGATCTGTTAAGGTCGATGGCTGGGGAATTTCCGCTGCGGGTGTCGGCGATAATACCGACAAGCTCAACGCTTGCCTGAGACTTATCGACTACGCTTACAGCCCTGAGGGTCAGGTGCTGATGTCTTACGGTCCTGATGCTTTCGTTAAGCACGATGACAACGGCAACGTTGTAACATTCACCTTCAACGGCAAGGAGTGGCCCGTTGTTTCCGACCAGTCCTACAACGACCTGTGGGAACTCCAGAACGGCAACTACACCAACTATGCCCGTTACTACATCGGTTCTACCCTGAGCTTCGTAAAGAGCCAGGCATTCGAGTTCCAGTGTACACACGAAGTCGGCAAGGAGGGCGCAGGCCACATCTCCAACGCAGTCGCACTGGGCACGATCAAGCACCCTGAGCTGGCAATAGCTGACAACTCATGGTACACCTCTGTTCCTACCGTTCTTCCTCAGGAAGTTGCTGAGTCTAACGCTATCAACGAGCTGACAGCACTGAGCGCTTCAGGTTCGTTCGGTCAGGGCAAGGAGCAGTCCAACCTCTACGTTGACATCATCGCTAAGGGCTTCACAGGCGAGACAGGTCCCGATGCGGCAGCTACTGCAAAGAAGGTATCCGATACCGTTGCAGACGGCGGCTGGGGCGGCACAACTTACCTGACCAGAAGAAACGAAGCATGGCACAGACTGCTTGATTTCTACAAGACCATCAACGGCTGATCTTACCGACAGCTGACCGCGAATAATTTTAGCGCGGAAGAAATTATGTGAATAAAGGGACTGTATCGGGCGAATTTCCGCCCGATACGAAGTTTCCCTTGAACATAAAGGGGTACTTATGTACAAAAAACAAATGCTTTTTCAGAAAATCATGTGTATGCTGGCACTTATCGCAGCAGCACTTGTATTCGTATATTCGCTGGGCATGTCTACCGATCTGTACGATGCCCTCGCAAGAACGATCCTATACCCCGATTACGATCTTGAGCAGACATCAGTTGCCGGTTCAAGAGTATATTACGATATGTTCGCCTTTAACAAGACCTTCACTAAGGTCAGCATAGGACTGATACTCGTTGCAGTGCTTCTTTTCATAACCAATACCAATGTCAGAAGAAAGTACTACTCGGGCAACTACATCTCGACAGGACTTTTCACAGTCTCCTCGATAGGCGTTGCTGTCTGGGCGATACCTCAGATAATGGACTATAAGTCGCAGTATCAGCAAAAAGTTGACTTTGAGGCACTGAAGGCTTTCTCCGAAGACTGGGGAACTCTCTACATAGGACCCGAAGATACTTTCTGGTTCGACATCAGCTACGCTGTGTTCGGTTTTCTTATACTGACAGCAGTGCTGCTGGTCATCAATATGATCATGAAAATCCTCGTGATGAAGGCAGAGCAGAATGCCATCGGCAAGGGAAGGAGTGTGTGACATGCCCGTAAATAATGATGCACAGACCCGAAAAGACCGTCTGCGCTTTACCAAAAACAAGCTGTCCGCAAACCTTATCCTCGGTGCGATAGCCGCTAATGCGCTCTACTTCGTCAGTATATATAGCTCAGATGAGGGCAGTTACTATTATAAGCTCTTCATCGGTGCTTCGATAGTATATAACTTAGTATTTATGCTCGTCGCCTTCCTTTCATCGGAAGGCATCAAAAATTATAAGCTCAGCTATGCCTTTACCTCAGTGCTTATCGGTGTCCTCCAGGTGGGAAGGATATTCTACCTGCCCATGAAGGCGCACAGAGACGCAAACCCCGTCGCTGATGCAAAACAGGCGACCGTTATGGGTACGGGTCAGTTCAGGTATGTTACGATCTGCCTGATAGTATCTGCGGTACTGCTTATAGCGGCAGGTGTCATAGGCTTTATGAAAACGACCACGCTTAACGGCTATATTGCAGAGCTTGAAAGAAATAAACAAGAGGGAACAGACGATGAGTGATCTTAAATTACAGCATCTCGAAAAAATATATGACAATAAGGTGCAGGCAGTTTATGACTTTGACCTCGATGTTAAAGACGGTGAGCTGATAGTCCTTGTAGGACCGTCAGGCTGCGGCAAATCCACAACACTGCGAATGGTCGCAGGTCTTGAGGATATATCACGCGGCAACCTCATCATCGACGGCAAAGATGTCACCCGCATGCCCCCTAAAGACCGCGATATAGCTATGGTTTTCCAGAACTATGCGCTGTACGGTCACATGACCATCTACGAGAACATGGCGTTCTCGCTGATGCTCCGCAAGGAGAATAAAAATGAGATACACCGCAAAGTACTTGCTGCTGCTGAGATCCTCGATCTCACCAGCCAGCTCAACAAGAAGCCCGGACAGCTCTCGGGCGGTCAGCGCCAGAGAGTCGCGATGGGACGCGCGATAGTCCGCCGTCCTAAGGTGTTCCTGTTTGACGAACCGCTTTCAAACCTTGATGCAAAGCTGAGAAGCGCCACCAGAAGAGAGATACTTCTCCTCCATAAGCGCCTCAACGCCACAATGCTCTACGTTACCCACGACCAGACCGAAGCGCTCACCCTCGCAGACAGGATAGTGTGCATGTCTATGGGTCATGTACAGCAGATAGGTACTCCGCTGGAACTCTATGATACCCCCGCAAATCTCTTTGTGGCGAGTTTCATAGGTCTGCCGCCGATGAACCTGTTCGATGTGGAGATCTGCGACGGTCAGGCTATCAACAGCGACTTCGCCGTTGACCTCACCCCCGAAGAAAAAGAGATGCTCGCACCCTACGAGGGCAAGGTAGTAACAATGGGCGTTCGTCCCGAAAATGTCGTTGAACGCGGCAATATCACAGTAAATGTGTTCTCAAACGAGAATTTGGGTCTTAATACACTGGTAAACGGCACAACAGGCAAGCATAAGATCACCTGCAAGTTCCGCGGCTGGTGCAACTATAAGGCAGGCGACGAAGTCAAAGTCTCATTCGACAGAAAACACTTCTTCGATAAAGAGACCACCAAAGCCATAAGATAAGGGAGGTTCTTCAGATGGCAAATCAGAAAACCGCAGGCAGACCGAACCGCGGTATAAAAGAGGCGCTGCGCAAATCAATGGTATCGCTAAAGCGCTCGCCCCAGAATATCCCGCTGACAGCACTTGTGGCAGCATTCTTTATCTACTCGCTGAACCTTTCTTCGATAGCAAATACCACCGCAAGGATAAACGGCGCTAACATGGGTCAGTGTGAATTTGCGGCGATGCTGTTCTCAATACTGGCATTCGTTGTGTTCCTGCGGACGTTCCAGCGCCGCAAGCCCGCAAATAAAGTCATGCTGGGTCTGCTGTTCTTCATGCTGGCACTGCTGATAGGCGTTGACTGTGTTTATATCAGCCGCATAACCGATGCGATCACCCGTGAGGTCAACCCCATCGAAGTCAGGGCAGATTCAGAGTACATCAACACCGCAAAAAGCGTAGTTTCCGCACACGTTATATGTGTCGGCATAACAGCTGTTCTGCTGGTGCTGCTGCCTTTCTATTCTAAGGCTATACGTAAGATAAATACCTCCATCGAAGTCGAGGGCAACGGCAGTATGGCGGCGATAGATATTTCGGGCGAGGGATAGGCTGAAAACAGAGGGGTCTGTATATGCAAAAGAAAAGCAAGAATAATATTCCCGCAGAAAAGTCTGCGGCTGACTACTACAAGCTCAAGACAAGCGCGGTAGACAGATTGGTAAGCACCAAAAAAGCTCCCGAAGTCTCCGATGAAGAGATAAGAAAATACACCTCACGCGGCAAGTTCAATATACCCGCGTGGCTGAAGATCGTCTTTGTGAAATTCTGGTTCGCAGGCGCGGTGTGCTATTTCTTCCTCTGGGGTCTGGGTCTTTATGTCCACGGGCTTGACCTGATGGCTGTGCTTGCCATAGGTCTCGGTGTGGTCAATGACCTTATGGTGAACAAACTTCTGCGCAATTTTGAACCCCGTGAACGCGCCTACGATAAATGGCAGATGGTAACAGTCAGAAAGTACTGGTCCATCTTCATAAACGTCATTTACTCGGGCGCAGTGCTTTTCCTTGTTTTTCAGACCTATTACGCGGTCAACAGACTTGCGGGCGTTGACGCTTCCACAGACCCGTCACAGGCACAGGCGATGCTGGGTGTCGAGCCGATGCTGTTCGGCTTGCTGTATATGGCGTTCGACCTGCTTCTGGTGAAAATGAAGAATACTTTCGTTAACATTCTGCGCGATGCGGGCGCATTCAGCTCACGCACCGCAGAAAAGAAATGACAATAAGGCGCTGATGCGGCGTTTGTGCCGCATCAGGCACAGTATAAAGAAAAGAGTCCGAAATGATAAAAGCATTATTCATAGGCTCTGTCAGCGCATGCTTCGAGCTTGACAATGACAGTGCCTACTTTAACAAGTACGAATATACAGTAAAGCTGAACGGCAGGGAAGTCTATCACGGGAACACCAATGTGTTCTCCCTCTTCGAGCTTGTCCCCGATACCGACTATACGGTGGAGGTAACAGGCTGCGATCCGCTCAGCTTTAAAACTGCCGCAGAAACAGCCGCTGTCAGCGTAAAAGACTTCGGCGCGGCAGGTGACGGCGTAACAGATGATACTCTCAGTATCCAGACAGCCGTGAACTGCCTGCCCGCAGGCGGAAGGCTTCGCTTCCCCGAAGGCACTTACCTTACAGCGCCGATAAACCTCAAAAGCCATATCACCATCGAGTTCACCGAAAAGGCAACTCTCCTGGGTACGGCGGATATGGCGAGATACCCGAAGATACCCGGCAAACTCACCGACCTCGTTACAGGCGATGAAGTCCACTTCGGCACATGGGAGGGCAACGCCGTCCCCATGCATCAGGCACTTCTCTTTGCCGAATATGCTGAGGATATAAAGATAGTCGGCAGAGGTACAGTGGACGGCAACGCACAGAACAGTCAGTGGTGGGTAGATGTCAAAAATCAGGAAGTTCCCCGCCCCCGACTGATATTCTTCAACCGCTGCAAACTGGTGACTGTACACGGCATAACAGCGCAGAACGCCGCTTCGTGGCAGCTTCACCCCTACTTCTCCACCGAACTCCAGTTCCTCGATCTCTCGGTCAACGCACCGAAAGACAGCCCCAATACCGATGCCCTCGACCCTGAGGCTTGCGATACGGTAAATATCGTCGGCTGCCGTTTCAGCGTGGGCGATGACTGCATAGCCATCAAGTCAGGCAAGATAGAGATAGGCAGAAAGTTCAAACAGCCCGCCAACCGCCACACTATCCGCAACTGCATCATGCAGTTCGGTCACGGCGCCATAACTCTCGGCAGTGAAATGGCAGGCGGTGTCAAGAATTTGTCAGTCAGCCGCTGTATCTTCAAAGAGACCGACAGAGGGCTTCGCATAAAGACCCGCCGCGGAAGAGGCAAAGATGCTGTTATAGACGGCATCGAGTTCAAGGACATAAAAATGGACGGCGTTATGACACCTATCGTTATGAACATGTGGTATAACTGCTGTGACCCCGACAGGTATTCCGAGTATAACACCACCCGTGAGAAACTGCCCGTCGATGACAGAACTCCCTATCTCGGCAAGTTCACTTTCCGCGATATGGAATGCCTTAACTGCCATGTGGCAGCATGCTACTGCGACGGTCTGCCCGAAATGCCCATCGACGAGATAACAGTCGAGAACATAAAGTTTACTTATGCCGATAACGCAAGATCGGGCGTTCCCGCCATGAAGAACAACGCCGTAGAAATGTGCCGCGCTGGTCTTTACTTTGAAAATGTAAGAAAACTCACCGTGAGAAATGTCACGGTAGAAGGCTGTGTCGGCGATGAAGTCACAGCACGCAGCGTAGCCTGTTTCACTGAGGAGTAATTATGTACGAAAATATTGACGCATATATCGACAGCCTGCTGAAAGGTTCAACTCCCGATAAGCCCCTGTGGAATATCGAGAGCATCAGACAGGGCAAACCCGCTCACTGGAATTACATTGACGGCTGTATGATGACCGCTCTGCTGAATTTCGCAGAGATAACAGGCGATAAGAAGTATTCCGATTTCGTCTGCGATTTCATCGACTACTACGTTGGTGATGACGGTTCTATACTCGGTTATTCAAAGGATAAATACAATCTTGATGATATAAACGAGGGCAGAGTGCTGTTCGACCTGTACGATATGACAGGCAAAGAGAAGTATCTCAAAGCTATCGAACGCCTGCATGAGCAGATAGCTGAACAGCCTCGCACAAACACAGGCAACTTCTGGCATAAGAAGATATATCCGAACCAGATATGGCTGGACGGCATCTATATGGCGCAGGTATTCTATGTGCGCTATCAGCTGAAAAACGGCGGCAGTCTCAGCGATACCATGTCGCAGATAAAGAATGTCCGCAAATACATGTTCAGCGAGGAAAAAGGGCTGTGCTATCACGGCATGGACTGCTCAAAGTCAGCTTTCTGGGCTGATAAGCAGACAGGTCTTTCAAAGAACTTCTGGCTTCGCGCCATCGGCTGGTTCACAGTTGCGCTGGCTGATATAATAGACTATACCGACGGCTCGGACCGCGATGAGTTCATCTCGGTGTTCCGCGATGTGATAAAAGGCATCTCACAGTATGCCGATCCTGAAACAGGCATGTACTATCAGGTGGCAGACTGCGGCGGCAGAGAGGGCAACTACCTCGAGACCAGCGGCAGCAGCATGATAGCCTACGCGATGCTCAAAGGCGCAAGACTGGGCGTTATTGATGAAAGCTATGCCGCACTGGGAAAAAATACCTTTGACGGCATCTGTAAAAAGTACCTCACCGTCAGCGAAAACGGAGAACTTCATCTCGGCGGCATCTGCCTTGTGGCAGGTCTCGGTCCCGAAGATAACAAGCGCCGTGACGGAAGCTATGAGTACTATATCTCAGAACCCGTAGTCGAGAACGATGCAAAGGGCGTTGCTCCTTTCCTGCTCTGCTACACAGAAGTGCTGAGAACACAGAAAAACTAAGCGTTTGACCCTTTCCTGTCTTGTGTTGTTTCCTCCGCATTTTGCGGGGGAAACGATGCAAATTAAAGGGAAATACAAATATAAAGTGGTAATTATGAAGAAGATCAAGATCGCATATATCGGCGGCGGCTCAAAAGCATGGGCGCGCGTTTTTATGAAAGACTTAGCTCTTGCCAAAGACCTCAGCGGTGAGATAGCACTCTATGATATAGACCTGCCCGCCGCAGAACTCAACCGCCGTATCGGTGAGCGCATAAACGCCCACCCCAACACCATTTCAAAATGGGATTACAAAGTCTATCCCGAGATAGGCACAGCCCTTGACGGCGCTGATTTCGTCATCTGCTCTATCCTTCCGGGTACTTTCGATGAGATGGAGGGCGATGTCCACCTGCCCGAAGAGTACGGCATCTACCAGTCGGTGGGCGATACCGTAGGTCCGGGCGGCGTGCTGAGGGCTATGCGCACAGTCCCCATATACGAGGGCTTTGCACGCGAGATAAAAGCCCACTGCCCCGATGCGTGGGTCATAAACCTCACCAATCCCATGACAGCATGCACGAAAACACTCTACGATGTTTTCCCCGAGATAAAAGCATTCGGCTGCTGTCACGAAGTTTTCCACGCACAGGAATTTCTAAGCTGTGCAGTCCATGAACTGATGGGCGTTCCCCGCCCCCACCGCAGTGAGATCATCATAGATGCCTGCGGCGTGAACCATTTTACATGGATAACCGAAGCAAATTACAAGGGCACAGATCTTTTGAAGATACTGCCCGAGTTTATCGACAAGTTCTACGAGCAGGGCTACTGTGAGCATGTCGGCTCACAGCCGCAGGATTTCCGCGATAACCCTTTCCGCTACGGCAATAAGGTCAAGATGGATCTGTTCAGACGATTCGGCGTGCTGGCGGCGGCAGGTGACAGACACCTTGTAGAATTCCTGAACAACGGCTGGTACATAAAGGATAAAGCCGATGCCGAAAGCTGGCTCTTCCACCTGACTACCGTTGCATACCGCAAGCAGGACAGGCTCGATAAGATAGCACAGTCACAGCGCATAGCTGACGGCGAAGAGCAGATAGATGTTTCACACAGCGATGAAGAAGTTGTTGAACTGATGAAAGCACTGCTGGGTCTGATACCGCCTAAGGTCTCCAATGCCAACGTTGTTAACGTCGGTCAGATGCCTCAGCTGCCTCTCGGTTCTGTGGTGGAGACAAACTGCGTGTTCGCCCACAACAGCTTAAAACCCGTAACTTCAAAGCCGCTCCCTAACGATGTTAACGCACTTGTTCTAAGAAATGCCATAAATATCGAGAACACATACTACGGCATTAAAGCGCGCGACCTCAACAGGATATTCGAGGCTTTCATAAACCAGCCCCTTTGCAGCAGCCTGACAGTGGCACAGGGCAAAGAACTGTTCAATAAGATGCTTGCCGCTACCGAAGCCTACTTAAAGGACTTCTACCCCTATACGAGGCTCTGAAAGTGACAGACGCATTTTTGTTCGCAGCTGAGGCAGTACTTCCCATAGTTCTGCTGATAGTGCTGGGCTATGTACTGAAACGTCGCGGTATGTTGACAAAGCCCTTTCTGGATGTGGGCAATAAGCTGACTTTCCGCGTGCTTCTCCCGGTCATGCTGTTCTGTAATGTCTATAAGATACAACGCCTGTCAGATGTCAATGCGGCATTCGTGCAGTACGGCATCGGGGCGGTATTCCTCCTCTTTCTTTCAGCGATAGCCGTGTGCTGTGCTTTCACAAAAGACAATGCAAAGCGCGGCGCATTGATACAGGCGGTATTCCGTTCAAACTATGCTATTATCGGTATACCGCTGGCGGCATCGCTTTTCGGGGATAAGGGTGCAGCAGCCGCAGGGGTCATGTCAGCTTTCTGTGTGCCGACTTTCAATATACTGGGCGTGACAACGCTGGTGATATTCAACGGCAGTGAAGAGAAGCAGAAAGCCGATGTAAAAAAGATCCTTCTCGGTATTGTGAAAAACCCACTCATAATCGGCACGGTGACAGGTCTGGCAGTGCTTGGCATACGCGAGCTCTTCGTAAAAACAGGCATCTCGTTCCGCCTGAGCGATGTTACGGTGCTGTTTAAAACACTGGAAAATATAAAGTCGATCTGCACACCTCTCGCGCTGATAGTGCTGGGCGGCAAGTTTGAATTCTCTGCCGTTGCAAGACTGCGCCGCGAGATAATTTTCGGCACACTGGTCAGAACAGTGGCAGTTCCCGTCATTGGTCTTGGCACAGCTTTACTGCTGAAAAATACAATGTCCCTTTCGGGTGAACATTTCGCGGCTTACATGGGCGTGTTCGCAACACCCGTTGCAGTGGCATCAGCCATAATGGCAAAGGAAATGGGCGCAGATGACGAGCTGGCAGGTCAGCTGGTGGTCTGGACGAGCCTTGTCAGCACCGTGACGATATTCATTTACGTCACCGCGCTGAGAATGATAGGAATTTTTTAGATGTCCGTTTCGTCCATAAAATCAGACGGTTTGGTTATCGCTTTTATGGGCTGTCAGCGGTACAATATAAATAAGCTAATTATTTTACTTAATTGCACGGAGGTAATAAAAATGATACTTGATATGTTCAGCTTAAAGGGCAAGGTCGCCATCGTAACAGGCAGTGATACAGGTCTCGGTCAGGGCATGTCGAAGGCTTTTGTTGAAGCAGGTGCTAAGGTGCTGGGCGTTTCCAGAACTGAAAGCACAGCTACACAGGAAATGCTCGGTGAAGAAAACTTCCAGTTCATCGTTGCAGACCTTTCCACCCTTGACCCGATAGACAATATCATAAATACAGCTGTTGAAAAATTCGGCAGACTTGATATACTGGTGAACAACGCAGGCGTTATCAAGCGCGAGGACAGCATCGACTTCTCGGTAGATAACTGGGATCTGGTAATGAACGTGAACTGCCGTACACTGTTCTTCCTGTCACAGGCTGCTGCAAAGCAGTTCATCAAGCAGAAGAGCGGCGGCAAGATCATCTCCACCGCAAGCATGCTCTCCTATCAGGGCGGCATAAGAGTTCCCAGCTACACCGCAAGTAAGTCGGCTGTAAAGGGCATCACAATGACTATGGCTAACGAGTGGGCTAAGTACGGCATCAACGTAAATGCCATCGCACCGGGCTACATGGCTACCAACAACACTCAGGCACTCCGCGCTGATGCTGAAAGAAGCGAAGCTATCCTCGAAAGGATACCCGCAGGCAGATGGGGCACTCCCGATGACCTGATGGGCGCGGCAGTATTCCTTGCATCATCTGCAAGTGATTACGTCAACGGTTTCACCCTCGCAGTAGACGGCGGCTGGCTGGCAAGATAAGCTATCAGGAGGACGACTAAAATGGATAATACTAAGTTTTTGGAACAGCTTGAATGCACAGGCATCGTACCCGTAATAAAGCTGGAGAATACAGACGATGCGGTTAACCTCGCAAAGGCACTTTACGACGGCGGCATACACTGCGCTGAGGTCACTTTCCGCGCTGAGGGTGCAGATAAGGTCATCTCTCAGATGGTAAAGGCTTACCCCGATATGCTGGTAGGTGCAGGCACAGTACTCACCACCGAGCAGTGCGACAGAGCCATCGAAGCAGGCGCAAAGTTCTGCGTTGCACCGGGTCTTAACCCGAAGGTAGTTCAGCACTGCCTCGATAAGGGCGTTCCTTTCGCACCCGGCGTTGCAAACGGTTCTCAGATAGAGCAGGCTATGGAGCTGGGTCTGGACTTCGTTAAGTTCTTCCCCGCTGAGCAGGCAGGCGGTCTGCCTTACATCAAGGCTGTTTCCGCTCCATATTCTTCCATGAAGTTCATGCCCACAGGCGGCGTTAACGAGAATAATCTGAACACCTATCTGGCGTTCAAGAAGATAGTATGCTGCGGCGGCAGCTGGATAGTACCCGATAAGCTGGTAAAGGCAGGCAAGTGGGAAGAGATAACCGCTCTCTGCCGCTCGGCAGTAAACAAGATGCTGGGCTTTGAACTGGCACACATCGGCATCAACTGCGACAGCGAGTCTGAGGCACTTGATGTGACTTCCAAGTTCGACAAGCTGTTCGGCTGGGAGCAGAAAAACGGTAACAGCAGTGTGTTCGCAGGCAGCGCAGTCGAGTGCATGAAAGCACCTTTCAAGGGCGCTAAGGGTCACATCGCTGTAAGAACGAACAGTGTCCGCAGAGCAGTTTATCAGCTGGCACATCAGGGCATCGAAGCTGATATGTCCACCGCAAAGTACGACGCTGACGGCAGAATGACAGTCGTTTACCTCAAGGAAGATTTTGGCGGCTTCGCAGTACACCTTGCAGAGAAAAAGTAATTTAAAGGAGACACGATAGATATGGCAAAGATAGTAACGATGGGCGAGATAATGCTCAGACTGTCTACCCCTAATAACGAAAAGTTCATACAGGCAAATCAGTTTGATATAAACTACGGCGGCGGCGAAGCTAACGTTGCAGTATCGCTGGCAAACTACGGCCACGAGGCTGAGTTCATCACCGCTGTTCCCGATAACCCCATCGGTGCATGCGCAGTTGCGGCACTGAGAAAGTACGGCGTTGAGACAAAGCACATCGCTAAGTGCGGCAAAAGACTGGGCATCTATTTCCTTGAAACAGGTGCATCAATGAGAGCATCTAACGTTGTATATGACAGAGCAGATTCTTCCATCGCAACAGCAGATGCTTCCGAATTTGACTTTGATGATATTTTCAAGGACGCTGACTGGTTCCACTTCACAGGCATCACCCCCGCAGTTTCCGACCTTGCCGCACAGGTAACTGAGGAAGCGCTGAAAGCTGCTAAAAAGCACGGCGTTACCGTTTCGGTAGACCTGAACTTCCGCAAGAAGCTGTGGACTTCCGAAAAGGCACAGAAGGTGATGACCAACCTGATGCAGTATGTAGATGTCTGCATCGGCAACGAGGAAGATGCTGATAAAGTTCTCGGTTTCAAGCCGGGCAACACCGATGTTACAAAGGGCGAGCTGGAGCTGAACGGCTATGTTGACATCTTTAACCGTATGATCGACAAGTTCGGTTTCAAGTATGTTATCTCTTCACTGAGAGAGAGCCACTCTGCTTCAAACAATGACTGGTCTGCATGCATCATGGACGGCGCTACAAGAGAGTTCTATCACTCCAGAAAGTACAACGTCAACCCCATCGTTGACCGTGTGGGCGGCGGCGACTCCTTCGCAGGCGGTCTTATCTGCGGTCTCAATGACGGCAAGGATTTCAAGCAGGCACTGGAATTTGCGGTAGCAGCTTCTGCACTGAAGCACACTATCCCCGGTGACTTCAACCTTGTTACCCGTGCTGAAGTTGAAAACCTGGCAGGCGGCGACGCTTCGGGCAGAGTACAGAGATGATGAAGCTATTTATCCGCGCCCACGACTTAGGCGTTAAAGGCGAGGAAAACATAGTATCAAGGCTGAACGAGTTCGGTCTTGAGGGCGTACAGCTTGTGACCTACAAGTGTCTCGAAGATGTTGCATACGAACAGGGTTCGCTGACAAAGGCAAGGGCTGAAAAGTTCAGGCAGACCTTTGAGGCGGCAGGCAAGAAGGTCCCGCTGATAGGCGCTTACTTCAACCCCGTTCACCCTGATGAAAAGAAGATCGAAAGAGGCATCGCGGTATTTAAAGACCACCTTGCGCTGGCTAAAGATCTCGGGTGCGACATCGTTGGTTCGGAAACGGGTTCATATAACGGTGAACCCTGGATATACCACCCGCTCAACCGCACCGAGGAAGCAGTTAACAGAGTTGTGAGAACTTTTTCCGAGCTTTGCGGCTGCGCTGAGGAAAACGGTGTGAAAGTCGGCATGGAGGGCGCTTTCGGACATGTCTGCTTTGATGTGAAAACACTTCACAGGGCAGTAAAGACCATAGGCTGTGACAATATTAGATATATATTTGACCTGTACAACTATCTGGACAGTTCAAATGTTGATAAAATGTACGATATACTTGCCGAGGGCTTGCAGACCTTCGGTGACAGGATATGCGTGTTCCACATCAAGGACTGTACTGTGAACGCTGACGGTTCGCTGAAACAGGTAGGTGTGGGGCAGGGGATATTCGACTACTCGCGCATACTGGGCGAGATAAAGAAAGTCTGCCCCGATGCGAACCTTGTCTTTGAGGGTACAACGGGTGATGATATAGCACCCGCTGTAAAGCACCTCAGAGAGCGCATGTAAATAACAAGGAGGTCTAAAATGACACTGGATATAAGATACAGCAATCACCCCGATGATTCCAAGCACTATGATACCGCTGAGCTTCGCAAAAATTACCTTATTGAAAAGGTTTTTGTGGCTGACGAGATAGCGCTTACCTATTCCCATCAGGACAGAATGATAGCAGGCGGCGCGATGCCCGTCAAAGAAGAGCTGAAGCTGGGCAGCACCAAAGAACTTGGTACAGAATATTTCCTTGAAAGACGTGAGATGGGCATTATAAATGTCGGCGGCAAGGGCGTTATCACCCTTGACGGCACTGAGTATGAGCTTGATTACAAGGACGGCATGTACATCGGCATGGGCACTAAGGAGATCTCATTCCGTTCGGCTGATGCAGAAAAGCCCGCAAAGTTCTACATTAATTCAAGCCCTGCACACAAGACCTACCCTACCGTTTTCATCACTAAGGAGAAGGCAAATCACAGACCTCTCGGCAGTGAGGAGAACATGAATAAACGTGTGGTAAACCAGTATATCCACCCTAATGTATGCGAGTCCTGCGCTTTGCAGATGGGCATGACCGAACTTGACAAGACAAGTTCATGGAACACAATGCCATCGCACACCCACGAGAGAAGAATGGAAGTTTACTTCTACTTCGAGCTGGAAGATGACAATATCGTATTCCATTTTATGGGTCAGCCGCAGGAGACAAGGCATATCATTATGCATAACGAGCAGGCTGTTATCAGCCCGAGCTGGTCCATACACAGCGGCACTGCCACCTCGAATTACACATTCATCTGGGGCATGTGCGGCGAGAACCAGACCTATGATGACATGGACACCATAGGCAATCTGGATCTGAGGTAGCTTTTTCATAACTTTTCCCAAAGTACCCTATATACAGCTGAACGGGCAGATGCTCGGCAGGCGGGGCGGCAAAATGTCCCGGTCACATATCCCGCAAGGGAAGGGTCGCTGTTTCGCGGCTGAGTGTCTGCTCTTGTGAGGCTGTATATACCGAACTATGCTGATAAACTGAGCATGGTTCGGTATATATCACCTCCTTATTTTGAATTATGTATTGTCCCCCGCAGTTATTCGTCAAGTGCAAAAAAATGGGTCGGATCTCGGGCGGGGGGAGCAATACAGCGCTTCCCGTTTATGCCGCGTTCTTTATGCGGGCAGGAGGGAAGTAAACTGAAAGCTCGGCTGTAAAAAAGCGGTATCGGTATGATACGCTTTGGAAGTCCGTAAAATTTGACCCCCGTGAAATACGGGAGAAAGAGAAAAGTGTGGGTTGACATATGGCTTATTTAACTTTAAAAGGTATCAACAAGATATATCCCAACGGCTATCATGCTGTGCATGATTTTAATTTGCAGATCGAAAAGGGCGAATTTATAGTGTTTGTCGGCTCATCGGGCTGCGGCAAATCCACTACGCTGAGAATGATAGCGGGACTGGAGAACATAAGCAAGGGCGATTTCCTGATAGACGGTGTACGCGCCAACGAAAAAGGTCCGCGTGAGCGCGGTGTTGCCATGGTTTTCCAGAGCTATGCGCTGTACCCGCACATGTCGGTATATGATAATCTGGCATTCGGTCTGACGCTTCAGGGCGTTGACGATGATGTTATTGAGCAGAAGGTAAATTCGACGGCTGCGATACTGGGTCTTACAGACTATCTTGACAGACTGCCCAGAGAACTTTCGGGCGGTCAGCGTCAGAGAGTTGCTGTGGGACGTGCGATAATCAGGAAGGTGGATATTTTCCTGATGGACGAGCCGCTGTCTAACCTTGATGCAAAGCAGAGAGTTACCATGCGTTCTGAGATAACTCAGATACACCGCGAAACAGGTGCTACCACTATCTACGTTACTCACGACCAGACTGAGGCTATGACGATGGCTGACAGGATAGTCGTTATGAAAGACGGCTATGTTCAGCAGGTGGGTACGCCTTATGACCTTTATTTTAACCCGACAAACATGTTTGTGGCAGGCTTTATCGGTGAGCCGCCCATGAATTTCATAGAGAGCCGCTTAGAAAACGGCGTACTGAACATCAACAACAATCCCATCGACCTGAGTTATGTGGCTGACAGGGAAGTGCTTGAAAAGTACGAAGGCAAGGAAGTCGTGCTTGGTTTCCGACCTGAGGCAGTGCGCATAATCAACAGCAATTACGAGGTCGGCAACGCTTACAAGATGAACTGCGTTGTCGAACTGGTCGAACTGCTGGGCGATAATACAAATGTGTATGTTGATATATATGGTGTCAACAGCATACTCAAGGTAGACCCGCATGAGTCTCCCGAAATAAATACGGCGCTGGAATTCTCTATCCCATACGGCAGTGTGTACCTTTTTGACAAAGAGACAGAAAGGCGCATAAAGCTGAAAAACGATAAATAATGCTATCCCCATTCCTTTCTCTCGGATATGTTTTTCCCCGCTTAGTGCGGGGAAAGACATATTTCCTTAAAAAGAGAGGAATGATCTATATAAAAGGGCGGCTGAAAAAACAGAGTTATCTGTCAGACCGCTGAGTTTGGAGATTGAACGTTAGTCTGCATTTGACGCTTTGCATATTATGCGGTCTGCTTGCAGACAATTCTATGACAGGTGAATTGATATGAAAGAACTTAACAGAGCAAATTTTGAAAACAAGAAAAGACCCATCAAGGTCATGCAGTTCGGTGAAGGCAACTTCCTGAGAGCGTTTGTTGACTGGTTATTGCAGGATCTTAATGACAAGGGCGTTATCAACGCGAATGTTGTGGTAGTTCAGCCGACACCTATGGGCAGGTACAAGGAACTGGCATCGCAGGACGGTCTGTATACAGTATGTCTGGAGGGCATCGACAAGGGCGAGAAAGTCCAGTCAAGACAGCTGATAGATGTGCTGGGCGACTTTGTATGCCCTTATGATGACTACGCGAAGTTCCTTGAATACGCAAAGAGCGAGGATCTGGAGATAGTGGTATCGAACACCACTGAGGCAGGCATCGCACTGGATACTACCGATACTGATTTTACAGTATGTCCCAAGAGCTATCCGGGAAAACTGCTGGCTTTCCTCAAGGCGAGATACGATCACTTCAACGGCGCTGAGGACAAGGGGCTGGCTATCGTTCCCTGTGAGCTTATCGACTACAACGGCAGAGAACTGAAAAGGATACTGGTTGAGCTGGCTGAGATAAACGGCTATGACAAGGAGTTCATCGGCTGGCTGACAAGCGCTAACCACTTTACAAGCACACTGGTGGACAGGATAGTTCCCGGATACCCGAAGGACAAGGCAGAAGAGATCTGCAAAGAAGTTGGTTACAATGACATAAATCTGGTAAAGGGCGAAGTTTTCCACCTGTGGGTACTGGAGAAAGAACCTTTCGTTCAGGCAAAACTGCCTGCTGACAAGTCGGGTCTGAATGTCATTTTTGCTGATGACATCACTCCATACAAGCAGAGAAAAGTTAAGATACTGAACGGTTCTCACACCGCTATGGTGCCTGTGGCATACCTCAGCGGTATCGACACTGTACGTGAAGCTGTCACTGACGGTGATGTAGGCAAGTTCGTTATGGGGCTGGTAAATGACGAGGTAAAACCCACCATCGACCTGCCCGCTGACGAGATGGACGCTTTCGCAAACAGCGTTATCGAAAGATTTATGAACCCGTTCATCAGACATGAACTGATGTCTATCGCGCTGAATTCTACCACAAAGTTCAGGACAAGACTTCTGCCTACATACAACGACTACCGCAAAAAGTTCGGCAAGTCGCCCGAGCATATATTGTTCTCATTCGCATCGCTGTGCGTATTTTTCAAGGGCAAGAGGGGCGATGAAGCCATTGAACTGAAGGACGATGAAGAGTACCTGAAGTTCTGGGCTGAACTGTGGAAAGATGATGACTGCATCGTGATAGCAAAGAAGGCTCTCTCAGCAGAGAACATCTGGCAGCAGAACCTCGATGAGGACGGCAACGCTGAAAAGGTAGCGGGCTACATCAAGGATATACTGGAACTTGGCGAGCGTGCGGCACTGAAAAAATTCTTAGGGGAATAATATGAAAAATACTATCGTTATATCGCCTGCCGACTCGGTCGGGGTGGCGCTGACACCTCTTAAAAAAGGGGAAAGCGCTGAGGGCGTTATACTTAAAGAGAACATTGAGAAAGGTCACAAATTTGCACTGAGGGCTATCGCTAAAGGTGAGAAAGTCATCAAGTACGGCGAAGTCATCGGCAGGGCAAAAACCGATATTGGTGAGGGCGAACATGTCCATACACACAATATGGCTACAAACCTCGAAGGTACGCTGGAATACAGCTACAATAAAAAAGCAGCTGCGAAACTTGATGCTGTCAAGACGCGCAGTGTGGAGGTCTACGAGCGTAAGAACGGTGAAGTCGGCATACGCAACGAACTGTGGGTGATACCTACTGTTGGGTGTGTAAACTCGCAGGCAAAAGCCATCGTAAAAGAATTTGAACGCAGACACCCCAACGCTGAGGGCATTGACGGCTGTTTCACCTTTACTCACCCTTACGGCTGTTCGCAGATAGGTGACGACCATGAGCGCACAAGGCTTATCTTACAGCGCATGGTAAAGCACCCGAACTGCGGCGGTGTGCTGGTATTCGGGCTGGGGTGTGAAAATAACCGCATGGATATTTTCAAGGAAACGCTGGGCGAATACGATGAGGAGCGCACTGAATTTCTGGTGGCGCAGGAAGTCGGCGACGAGATAGCTGAGGGCGTGGCTAAGCTGGAAAAACTCTACGAAAAGGCTAAGAACGACAAGCGCGTTACAAAAGATATATCATGCCTTAAAATAGGTCTGAAATGCGGCGGTTCTGATGGTCTTTCGGGAATAACCGCGAACCCGCTGGTGGGAAGATTTTCCGACTATATGGCGGCTGTGGGCGGCACTACCGTTCTTACAGAAGTGCCTGAGATGTTCGGCGCTGAACAGCTTTTGATGGACAGGGCTAAGGACGAAGAAACTTTCAATAAAATAGTCCACCTGATAAACGGCTTCAAAGAGTATTATCAGAAGCATGACCAGCCTGTGTATGAGAACCCATCGCCGGGTAATAAGGCAGGCGGTATCACTACGCTGGAGGATAAGTCGCTGGGCTGTACGCAGAAGTCGGGCAGGAGCGAGGTCTGCGATGTACTGTTTGACGGTGATGCGCTTACCTCACACGGTCTTAATCTGCTGAATGGTCCCGGAAACGATATGGTTGCTGTGACAAACCTTGCAAGCGCGGGGTGTCATATGGTACTTTTCACCACAGGGCGCGGCACGCCTTTCGGGGGATTTGTACCCACGATAAAGATCTCGACGAATTCGGATATAGCTTTGAGAAAGCCCAACTGGATAGACTTCAATGCGGGCAGTATAGTTGAGGGTGAGACCTTTGACAGCAGACTGGAAGCGCTGATAGACCTTATTGCTGAGACAGCCAGCGGCAAGCAGACTGTGAACGAGCGATATGATTCGAGGGACATAGCGATATTCAAGACAGGCGTAACGCTTTGATAATTCATAATTCATAATGCATAATTCATAATTATTGGCAGGCATTTGAGTATGCCGTGCCGCCGACAAAGCGTAGCAAAAACACAAAGCGAAGCCGAGTCAAAGCGCGCGGTCAAGCCTCGCGCCAGCAGGCTTGCGGGGAGCGCGAGGGGCA
>NZ_CACWPP010000010.1 GCF_902762735.1 uncultured Ruminococcus sp. | reverse complement strand
TTTACTTGTTTTTTTGCTGTTTTTGACAGATATTGGCTGTTCACAGCATGATTTAACCCCATATCCGAGGAGGATATGGGGTTTTGAGACAGACTGAAAGCCCATCTGTCACATGGCAGATGGGCTTTTTTTGCATGGAAAAGCGCCCTCAGCAAAAACTGCGGGCGCTCTTCCGGTGAAGGTAATTTATTGAAGTGTTGTTGAAGTCTTAGTATCAGAGCTTTCTGATGCCCTTTACAGCCGCCGCCAGTATGGAGATGTCGGTGACATTCACTCTGCCGTCGCCGTTTATATCAGCTCTTTTCAGCGCATCTGCGCTGCCGAGAGGTCTTCTGCCCATGACGTGTGCCGCCAGCTTTACAATATCGGTAACGTTCACTTTGCCGTCACCTGTGATGTCGCCCTTGACTTTATCAGTAGGTGTTGAAGGCTGAGCGGGTCTTACGTAATCACCGAGCATGTCGTTCTTGTAAGGGGTCTGCGCAAACTTCATGTTGTGGAAGTCTGCATAATCTTCGGGATAAGTGCCCTTTACGCCGTACAGGGTAACAGTCTCGTCATTAACGTTGTTGTCGAAGTAGCTGAATGCGTTGTCAGCGATCTCCTGAATGTTAGAGCCTACATAAACATCTTTAAGCACTGTGCATTCACCGAATGCGCGGCCGTCTATCCTTGTGACAGAGTAAGGTATCTTTACTGACCTGAGTGCATAGTCATAGCGGAAAGTTTCCTTGCCGATGTACTTTGTTCTTCTGCTGAGGGTAACATCAGTCAGTGAAGGGCATTCACGGAAAGTCGAGTCGCCCATCACGGTCACGCTGTCGGGGATAACTGCCTTTTTCAGGTTGTCACAGCCCGCAAAAGTGGAGTCGCCCATCTTTTCGATGCCCATAGGCAGTGTCATTTCGGTCAGCGAATCGCAGTTTGCGAAAAGCTCTGCTTTTATCTCCTTGATGGTCTGGTTATTTGTCCAGTTTACCTTAGTCAGGCTCGTGCAGCCTCTGAATGCGCCGCCGTTGACGGTCTGTACTTTTTCAGGCATGGTAACTTCGGTCAGCTGTGTGCAGTTCTCGCAGAGAGATGCGGGTACAGTAAGGAGCGAAGCAGGCAGCACCAGCTTTTTCAGACCACAGCCCTCAAAAGCAGAGGTATCTATCTTATTCAGCGAAGCGGGAAGTGTGACCTCAGCCAGTGACGAGCAGTTCTTGAATGCATTTGCGCCGACAGCCGTCACAGAAGCGGGAAGGTCAACGCTTGTCAGTGCGGTACAGCCCAGAAATGCTCTCTGTCCTATTTCGGTGAAGGCTGAGCCGAAGGTTATCTTTCTCAGCTTATCAGCCTGGAAGAACGCACCATCGGAGATCTTAACGATGCTGTCGGGCAGTGCTATCTCCTCAACGCCGGACTGTGCCAGCAGGAAGTTCACTACCTGGAGCGAGCCTTCCTCAAAGGTAACTTTCTTCAGCTTGTCACAGCCATTGAAAGGACCGTGATTGTTGATGGCGCTGTAATCGCACTTAGACAGTGACTTAGGCACATACAGCTCTGTTATAGCGGCATTTCTGAAAGCGTCCTCACCGATGCTGTCAAGGTGAGATGAAAGTGTCAGCGATGAAAGCGAAGTGCAGTCAGCGAAAGCACGTCTGTCTATTTTTGTAACGCTGGAAGGTATATCCAGTTTGGCGATGCCTGCCTTGTAGAACGACTCATAGCCTATCTCGGTGACAGTCTTTGGTATCTCGATGGTCTGCAAAGCAGATGCACCTGCAAAGAGGTTGTTTGGTATCACCGACATTCCCTGTTCAAGCACAGCGGAGGTCAGGTCATCACAGCCGTAGAAAGGTCCCTGGCTTGAGGTCGTATAGCTGGTCTTAACAGTAGAAACGGTCTTGTGTATGGTGATGCTTTTAAGTCCCGACTGACCGAAGCATCTCTGTCCGAGAGTTGTGACGGAACTCGGTATGTCAACATTTTCCAGCGCGGAGCAAAATAAGAATGATTCAATGCCTATCGAAGTTACCGATGAGGGTATGCTGACTTCTTTGAGCGATGTACAGCCCTTTGCGAAGTAATCGGGCACAGCAGTCAGTGAGGAAGGCAGTTCCAGCTTTTCAAGCCCTGTGATGCCTGCCAGCATACCGTGCGGCAGAGTATCAACACCCTGCGGCAGAATAACGCTTCTCAGCGAAGCGCAGCCTGAGAAAGGACCCTGATCGGTCGAACCCGAGCCTATCACAACGTTGGTAACAGAAGCAGGTATCTCGATACTTTCAAGACCTGTATTTGCAAAGCATCTCTGACCCAGCTTTGTCAGCCCTGAAGGCAGGGTGACATTTTTGAGTGAAGAGCAGTTTCTGAAAGCATTCTCCTCGATGGTTACAAGCGTTTCGGGCAGTGCGATGTCTGTCAGCGCAGAACAGCCCGAGAAAGCGTTGCTGTCTATGGTCTCGATATTATTGCCCGTAACGACTGTGCTAAGGTTCTCCGAATTTTCAAAGGCACTCGCACCTATCTTTTTTACAGAATCGGGGATAGTCACCTTTTTCAGGCTCTTCTTATTGCGGAACAGGCGATAGCCCAGTTCAACGACAGGCTTGCCGCCTATCTCGGAGGGTACAGCGAGCTCAGCGGGGTCGTTCGCACCGACATACTTTGAGAGTACAGCGCCGCCATCAGCCAAAATGTACTCATAGTCGCCCTCAGTGAAAGTTTCCTCAGCCGCATATGCGGTGACAGCGGAGGTCTTTACAGACTCGAACACGCTCTTGGGTGCAGCGGCAGCACCGCCTAATACCAGTGTCAGCGCCAGAACAGATGCAAGAACTTTTTTCATTTTGAAATTTCCTCCCTTAGATAACTATATACTACCGCCCGTATTACCACATGACGGGCGTTGTAAGTCATGTACGCAGGCTTATCGAAGCCTGGTTTGTCAGATATAATTATATTACGCAATTCGGCATTTGTCAACAAACGTGACATATAATCAGCATATCAAACAATTCGGTCACAATTTTTTCACTGCCCGCACAACATAATTTAACTATATCGTTTGCGTACCTGTTTAACATTGGAACTTTGGGGGAGTTCCTTGTTGATGTATAAATAATACCACATAACTAAAACGTTTTCTACCAACGCGGCTTTGAAATTTCGCAACGGACAGTTGCAGTTTTACTTTCAATATACATAATACAGCCCCGCAGACTGCATATTTTGAGATAATATGCGCATACGAAGCTCTGCCATGCAGTGCATATGTCTGCCGTGCTTGTCGCGAAATGCGGGCTTTCTGTCGTGAAATGGCGGTCTGTTCTATTGTAAGGGGGACTGAAATGTGTTATAATAAAAACAGTTATCCCGATGACACACCACAAAAACAGTGTTTTTACAGACTCCCAATTTTGATGTGTATTGCTGATGATACAAAATGGCTGTTCTTTCGTATTGTAATACACAACCAAATTGTAATACACAACCAAATTGGAATACACAACCAAATTGGAATACACAACCAAATTGGAATACACAACCAAATTGGGATCTTACAGAAAGTAAGGCAGTTGGCATTAGCCTTTGGCTTCCGCATTTACAGCGGTGTGCCGAAGGGATAGTCATATGATATAATTGGTCAGAGCTTTGTTTCATCGGTCCATCGCAGCACTGCTGCGTTCGGAGAGTGCTCCGGCGTATTACATGGGACGGCACTTTCGGCAGGCGTTGACCATAGCTGACGGTCACGGTCTGCCCGTCCCATAGCAATCCGCCTTAAAATTCAGACAAAATCCGGTCACAAAATCCATATATCCGAGCTTTTGCGACCGGATTTTGTGAATTTAAATAGTTGGATTGCTATAAAAAAGCGTGTACTTATGCAACAAAAAGGAAGTGAGGATCATAGATAACATCAATTTCAGCGCTGTCACCGCATCTGTCACCGACTATCTGCTGAGTCTCATACTATACATATCGGCAGTGATGATAATACACTGCTTCTTTGATGATGAGGTCAGACTGCGCAGGCAGAACCTTTTCTTCTACGGCTGTACAGGCTTTGTGCTGGAGGTAATATATTTCTTCGTGCAGGATAACTCGTTCGGCGGCGTGATAAGCGCTTTGCTGTATATGGCGGGCGGTGTGTTCGGCGCGATGCTTGATAAGGGCAGAAGGGTGCGGCGCTTTTTCTCGGTGTCTGTACTGATGGTACTGCTGGCGGCAGTCGGGCTGATGTTCACCCATGCACTGCTTTACTGCATCGGACAGAGCGAACTGATGCTCTGTGAGGAGAGCCGCGAGCTGTGCAGCAATTTCTGCAATCTGTCCAATATACTGCTGTTTCTGCTGGTGATACTCTACCTTACAAAACAGTACATAAACAAGGGCAGGACGATGCCGCTGAGGACCATCGACAAGGTGTACCTGTTACTGTATCTTGTATATATGGTGGTGATAAGCAGGGTGTTTGCATGGCTGGAGGTCGAAAAGGCGGCGTTTGCCGAAGAATACGGCTCGGTCAAGCTGTTCACCTCACTGGTAGCCATAGCCATAGCACTGCTGATACCCATGTTCATAATACGCAACCGCCAGACCGATTATTTCAATAAGCTGAGTGAACAGCAGAAGAGTTTTCTGGAGGCGGAACTTGCCGCGTCAAAGCAGTTCAGGGAAGCGCAGGAGGAAACGCTGGCTTTCCGACATGACGTGCAGAACAACCTCAGTGTGGTGTCACAGCTGATGAGTGAGGGCAAGTACAAGGAGGCAGAGCGCTTCATAAACGACATGCACGAACATGTGGCGGCGCTTTCACCCAAGATAGTCACGGGCGATGAGATGCTGGATTCGCTCATAGCTTCAAAGATGGCAAAGATGACCGACGCGGGCATAAACTTCACTATCGACGGTGTTGCCGACGGCGGCATCGGCTGGAAACCGATGGATATATGCACAGTGTTCGCGAATGCACTGGATAACGCCATAGAAGCCTGCCAGCGCGTCGCAGAACGCAGAAAGCGCTTCATAAAACTGGAGATAAGAAAAACAGCCCATCAGCGGCTGATAATGCTTGTGAACAGTTCTGACGAAGAGGTCGACTGTGAAAAGCTGATGAACAGCGAAGTGCCCCTCACCACAAAAGAGGACAAACAGCTTCACGGGTACGGCGTGCGCAACATACGCCGCACTGTGGAGTACTACGGCGGCATGCTGAGAATGTCCTGTGAGGACGGGCAGTTCAGGCTGGAAATGATAATGGGGCTGGAACATGCCGCAGGGTAAAGTAAGGAGTTCATATCTGAATGAGTATACAACTTAACCGTAAGGTATCATGGATACTTCTTGTTGTTACGGTGATATTTTTTGCTGTGGTCAAGCTTTACAATAATTACAAAGACCGAACGCTGCTGACCGAAGAAAATGCAAAGACCATCGCAAGCCTTTTCACCGATGACTGGGAATATAAGTGCGTAAAAGATGGCAGTGACGGTAATCTCCACTACTGTTTCAGGGATACCGAACTCGGATTTGATTTCACGATAATCAACGATAGGGACGGATCAGATCTCTGTACATGGGACTATGATTACTGTGACATCTTAAAAGAACGCTGTGCCGCATCACTCGATGAACTCTGTTCACCACATCAGGCTGAGTGGGAAATGGAGTCGCGCGGCGGCATTATCAGCGGTAAGGACAAGAAGAAAAGCAGTTATTCCGTCAGCCTGACACTGACCGAATCTACCTACGCGGACGAGCGCAGAAGTCTTACAGACTTCTATAAAAATGTGTGGGAGACCGTCAAAGCGCAGGACAAAAAGAACGCCATCGACGAACTTATCGTGTACGTAAGGGTGAAAAACGAAAGCATACATGAGGGCGGCGAATACACGCCTCAGCGCGGTTATATTGATCACGAAGACGCAGACGATGACTGACAGCGCATTTGATACGGGGAGGCAGAAATGTTCAGAAAGATACTTGCAGTTATATTCCTGCTGATGACCGCAGTGTGGTGTTTCAGCGGATGTGCCATGTCAAAGGAAGATGTCAGACTGCTGGATAAAAAGGGCGCTGAGGACTTCGCGGAGAGATACACAAAAACATGGAAATATCTCGGCTGTGATGACAGTAAAGAATTTGTAAAGGTGTATAATTTCACCGATACCGAACTGGGCTTTGATTTCATAGTGAGAAGTTCGGCTGTCAGCGAGGGAATGGACGGCGCAGCGTTCTATTACAAATGCAGTAATTACACCGACTGGGATAAAAAGTACGCGGAAATGGTCATAGCCGGCTGTTCTGACGAAGTTGAAAAGCTGTGTGCAGAATACAGCATCGACTGTGATATGGCTATGCTGGCGGACAGTAAGTTCATTGGTCTGAAACAGCGCGAGGATTCTGACCCCGCACAGCTGACCGAACTCTATGAAAACATATGCGCGGCAGTTTCCGCCGCCGACCCTCGCAGCAGATTCGGTGAAATTAAAATAAGTGTGACCCCTGTTCTCGGTTCGGTATGGGAACGCGGCAGTTATACCGCAAAGGGCGGCTATGTCAGCGCCACCGAATGGGTCATCAACAGGATACTTGAAACTGCGGCAAAACAGCTTGGTAAAAAGCGCGAAGAACTTACGCTTGTTTCCGCCGAACAGCGCACCATCGAACAGATGCCCTACATCAATGAAGCAGATGTTACCTATACCCCGCCATTGTTCGATTACAATAATACGATCTATAAAGAAGTGTATTTCAGCTGCGGCGGCAGAACATACAAGGCAGTGAATATCGAGGTCGGACATGAGATGTACCTCGAAGAGGCTGACTGACCTGCGCGGGTGGTTGCAAAGCGGATAAAAATGTGCTATAATATACAGATAATAATTCTAAGGAAGTGACTGTATGCAAAAACTGCTTGAAACAGGCAAGATAGTTTCGGTTTTCGGGCTGAAGGGCGAGGTGAAGGTCCAGCCCTGGTGCGATGACCCCGCATTTCTCTGCGAGTTCGATACACTGTATTATAAGAGCGGCACACCCGTCGAGATAGAGCGTTCAAGGGTGCAGAAGAATATCGTCGTGATGAAGATAAAGGGCATCGACACCGTAGAGGAAGCCCAGAAGATACGCAACCGCGTGCTTTATCTCGACCGCGATGATGTGGAACTGGACGAGGATACGTATTTCGTGCAGGACCTTGTGGGTCTTAAAGTGGTGGACCTTGACAGCGGAAGAGAGTACGGCACTCTCACCGAAGTCAGCGAAACGGGTGCAAATGATGTATACCATATTAAAAGCGCAGACGGAAAGATGTATTATATCCCTGCCATACCCTCTGTGGTGGCTGAGACTGACATCGAGGGCGGCGTGATGAAGATAACTCCCCTTGACGGGCTGTTCGATGATGCGGAGGAAGTGCGGTGAATATTGATATTGCAACACTCTTCCCCGAAATGCTGGAGAATTACCTGTCGCAAAGCATCGTGGGCAGGGCAAGGGCGAAGGACATATTCACCGTCAACTGCCACGATATACGCGCATATACTAAGGATAAGCACCGCCGCGTAGACGATACGCCTTACAGTGAGCAGAAGGGCATGCTGATGCAGTGCGACCCCATCTTCAACTGCTTTGAAGCGGTGACAGCAGGCAAAGCGCGTCCCCATGTGATATACATGTCGCCGCAGGGCAGGACGCTGACCCAGCAGCGCTGTAAGGAACTGGCACAGATGGATAATATTTTCATATTGTGCGGTCACTATGAGGGCGTTGATGAGAGGATAATCGAAACGCTGGTGGACGAGGAGATCTCAATAGGTGACTATGTGCTGACAGGCGGCGAACTGCCCGCGCTGGTGCTGGTGGACGCGGTGGTGCGCATGCTGGACGGCACGCTGTCACAGCCCGACTGCTATGAAGATGAGAGCCATTACAGGGGACTGCTGGAGTATCCGCAGTATACCCGTCCCGAAGTATGGCACGATATGAGAGTGCCTGAGATACTGCTGTCGGGACACCACGCAAACATCGCAAAATGGCGGCATGAGCAGGCTTTGATAGCCACCGCGAAAAAGCGTCCCGACCTGCTTGATAAGATAGAACTCAGCGCTGAAGATTTGGCAATTATACACAAAGTTGTCGATTTTGACAAATAAGCCAAACTGAACTTTTGGGCATAAGCGATAAAGATGTTAAAAGAACTTGTACAAAGTGATACAAAAAATATTGACTTATTGTATAGTGTTTATAATACTGTTTGGCGGTTGTTAACCTTTTGTAGGTGAAAGTCACGAAAATCTGACCCGCAGCGTTGGTTTGTTCAAATTTTGCGTTGACTAAAGCGGAGTTGTCGGGTATAATATTATATGTGAACAGGGAGGAAAAACACCCCGCCGATCACAAAATGCACTTTGAAATGTTTAAGACTTTATAGGGATTGGAGAGATCGCATCATGTTACAGAATACTGTTGTTGTTCAGAATCAGGTAGGCCTTCACGCACGTCCTGCTACTTTCTTCATTCAGAAGGCTAACGAATTCAAGTCGTCTATCTGGATCGAGAAGGAAGACAGAAGAGTAAATGCAAAGAGCCTGTTGGGGATCCTTTCGCTGGGTATCGTTGGCGGCACTACCATCAAGATCATCGCTGACGGCGCTGACGAGGAAGAGGCTGTTAAGGGGCTGGTTGATCTGGTAGACAGCGGCTTTGCTGAGGACGCAAGATAATCTGAATATATAATGAGGGGTGTTGTGCCCCGCAAGCAAGCAATTTGGGGACACCTTCGGCTAAGTGCCGACGGTGTTCTTTTTTTGAGGTGTACGATGAGCAGATATGTGGGATTTACAGGTGAAACAGTCATAAAAGAAGAGTACCGCGAGGATTTTCAGGCGCTGTATGAGGGAAAATTCAGCAGGCTGAAAACAGATGCGGTAAGGCGATATGCTGTAAGGTACGGCTACGGGGCGCTATTTATAAAGGAATGGGGCGGCTATCTGTATAATGATGAGTGGAAAGAACTGCTGCCGACATTCTACGAACAGGACACGGGGTTGTTTTCATACGGGGTGACTGTCAGCATTGATGACAGCCGCTTGTTTGCGTGCATAAATAATTTTATGTACCTGCTGACGCTGATCTCGGAGGAGAAAGTCCCGCGCAGATGCTGGGACGAACTGGGCAGGCTGACTCCTGAAGAACTTGACAGCATGTCTGACCGCGAGATGTTCAGCAAACACAGCGGCGAGGATATTCTTGCAAAAGAAATGGCAGATATGAGCTGAAAGATGATTTCACATAACTGACAAAAACAAATCAACAAAATGTTTAATGGTTACAAAACAATTACCTGTATGTAGAAACTCATTGTGTGTTTTTGTGGATATTAAACAATAAACCTTTTAATTTTACATTGCGTTCACACATTCGGGAGAAAAATATGTTACAATTTGTAACATATCGGGGCGTATGTATCGGCGCTCCGTGGCTCGGTAAAAAGTTTTTTTGCAAATATCACACTTTTTACTATAAAAGACTTGCAAAATTCTTATTTTTTTGGTATAATTATTGTAAGTGAATGTTTTACCGCGAATCAGGGTAAAACAAACTGTGAGAATAAATTGCAAGTAGAGGGGATCAAATTATGTCAAACAGATTATTTCAAAGCGTTGTTCATCAGATGCGGGACACCATCGACTGCGTTATCGGCGTTATCGACGAGACCGCGACCATAATCGCCTGCTCCGAGCTGGCTCAGGTCGGCACGACCAATGAGTTCGTCTCGCTGGATCTGGGAGACTCCCATGATATTTTTGTGCGTGACGGTTATACTTATAAGCCTTTCGGCGCACACATGAAGCCTGATTATGCCGTTTTCGTTGAGGGCACAGACGAAGTAGCAGCAAAGTATGCGAGCATACTGGCGATAACTCTGTCAAGCATCAAGCAGTACTATGACGAGAAATATGACCGCAACAACTTCATCAAGAATGTCGTGCTGGATAACGTTCTGCCCGGCGATGTACATGTAAAGGCGCGTGAACTGCACTTCAGCTCAGATATTTCGAGAGTCGTACTGCTGATAAGGATAGTATCGTCCAACGATGTTTCGGCTTATGATGTTATCCAGAACCTGTTCCCTGACAAGAACAAGGACTTCGTGTTCAATATCACTGAGAGTGACATCGTGCTGGTAAAGGAAGTTGCCGCAGGCATTGAGACAAAGGATCTGGAAAAGCTGGCAAGAAGCATTTCCGATACGCTCTCCAGCGAATTCTATACAAGAGTAAATGTCGGTATAGGCACTGTTATCGAGGGCGTAAGAGATCTGGCAAAGTCGTTCAAGGAAGCACAGGTATCCCTGGAAGTCGGCAAGGTGTTCGATACTGACAAGAATATCGTTTCATATGACGATCTGGGCATCGCAAGGCTGATATATCACCTGCCCACAACACTGTGCGAAACTTTCCTGAAAGAAGTTTTCAAGAAAGGCTCGATAGACTCCCTCGATCACGAAACGCTGTTCACGATACAGAAGTTCTTTGAAAACAACCTGAACGTTTCGGAAACCTCAAGAAAGCTGTTTGTACACAGAAATACTCTGGTGTACAGACTTGAAAAGATCAAAAAACTCACAGGTCTTGACCTGAGAGAATTCGACCATGCGATAATTTTCAAGATCGCGCTGATGGTTAAGAAGTATCTTTCTGCCAACCCGGTCAAATTCTAAGGTCTGCCTATGGGTATGGGCGCTTGCGTCCGTAAACTTTAAGGCGGTGTAAAATTTTGGTAGAGTTTCAGGATGTGTCCGTCACTTATAATTCAAGCGGCGTTGATGCACTAAACAAAGTCAACCTAAAGATCAACGACGGCGACTTCGCTTTCGTGGTCGGCCCTTCGGGTGCGGGCAAATCCACCCTCATCAAGCTGGTACTGAAAGAGATAGACGCGACCAGCGGTACGGTCCTGGTAAACGGCTTCAACCTCAAAAAACTGAGGAGAAGCAAGGTGCCTGCACTGAGAAGAACGATAGGCGTTGTGTTCCAGGATTTCAGACTTATACCCACAATGACGGTATATGAGAACGTGGCATTCGTGCTGCGTGTAATAGACGCTCCTGCAAAGTATATCAGGAGCAGAGTGCCATATGTTATCAGTCTGGTCGGTCTGTCCGACAAGGCAAAATGCTATCCCACCGAGCTTTCGGGCGGTGAGCAGCAGCGTGTGGCTCTGGCGAGGGCGCTGGTCAATGACCCGCAGCTCATAATCGCGGACGAGCCTACGGGTAACATCGACCCTGCACTGTCCTACGAGATCGTTGAACTGCTCAAAGGCATCAACGAGTGCGGCACTACTATCCTCATGGTGACACATGAGCATGATCTGGTGCGCTATTTTGGCGGACGCATCATCAACATCAATAAGGGAAGCATTGATTTCGATGAAGTGGTGGGAGGTGCGCACGATGAAAATTAGCAGTTTCCGCTATCTGGTAAGTCAGGGCATCACGGGCATCTGGAAGAACCGCATGATGACATTCGCTTCGTTCTGCATACTTCTGGTAAGTCTGCTGATGGTCGGTCTGGCAAGCCTGACGGCGATAAACCTGACAAGGATAATCAGCGGCATCGAGGATAAGAGTGAGGTCGTTGTAGTTATCAGCGATAACGCAGACAAAGCCGCAGAGGCTGAACTGGAGGAACACCTCAAAGCTATCCCTAATGTCAACTCCATCGAGCTTTACAGCAAGGAAGAGGCTTGGAACGGCATGCTGGACAGCATGACCGAAGAGGAACGCGCATTCTTCAAATACGCAGATGAGAACCCTCTGCCCGATACTTACAGACTGACTGTAAAGGATATTGAACTGATGAGCGAGACCACAGCACAGATAGAAACGCTGGATTTCGTTGAGTCTACACAGTCGCCTACGACTTTTGCAGACGTTCTTATCAGCATAAGAAGGATATTCACCATTCTGGCAACTGCTGTTGTGGCTGCACTGGTGGTGGTAAGCCTTGTAATTATCTCGAATACCACGAGAGCAAGCGTTTTTGCAAGACGTAAAGAGATAAATATAATGAAGTACGTCGGCGCTACAAACGCATTTATCAGGATACCTTTCTTCGTAGAGGGCATGATCGTCGGACTTATCGCCGCACTGGGCGCTTTGCTGATGACTAAGTTCGCATACGAAGGTGTGTACAATATTTTCAGTGATGACTCGGTGATCTGGGTCGTTATGGGTATGAAGAAGCTCTATTCGTTCAATGAACTGCTTTTCCCTGTCAGTGTTTCTTACCTGGCGGCAGGCGCAGTTATCGGCGCAGTGGGCACTTCTATCAGTACAGGCAAGCACCTCAAGGTGTAGCCGTTATTTTGAAAACAACAGGGCAGGGGACGGGGTATACGTGTTTTCTGCCTTTTTGTTTATATTTGGCAAATTTCGACAAATTGTGTAAAAATGCTGCGGTATAATAAAGAAAGAGAGCCGCAGTTTATGACGGAGGAATTCAACATGAGTAAACTGACAGGCTTTAAGAAGATAGCCGCGTGTACGGTGGCTGTGCTTATCTGTGCGTCTGTTTTTTCAGGCGCGGGAAGCGTTGTTATGAACGCCGAGAAGGCTCAGGCGCAGAGCGCGGAACTTAAAGATAATCAGAAAAACATCAGCAATGCAAAGACAGACATCGAGGCACTTATCGCCAAGCAGAAAGAGCTTGACAAGAAGATAGCTGAAACTAAGGATAATATCAATGACGAAGAGGAAAACAAGAAGGCGATCGAAGAGCAGATCACTACTGTCCAACGGACGATAATGGCGCTTACTTCCACCATATCTCAGACAAATGACGAGATATTGGCGCTGGAAGAGTCGATAGCTGAAAAGGAAGTCCTCGTCAGCGAAAAACACGACCAGATAGTTGCAGGCGTGGACGAGTTCAAGGAGAGGCTGAAAGCTATGTACGTGGCAGGAAACAACTCCTACTCGGATATTATCATCGGTTCATCTGACTTCTATGATATGCTGATGAAGATGGAACTGGTCAAGAGGGTGGCTGAACATGACGATAAGATGATAGATGATCTTATCGTGCTGAAAAATCAGTATGAGGCTGATGAGGCTGAACTGACTGCCGAAAAGACCGAGCTTGAGACTAAGCAGGCAGAGCTTGAGACCCAGAAAAAGGCTCACGAGAACCAGAGGGACAAGATGCAGGAGCTGTTTGAAGAAAGCAAGATAGCTATTGATGAGTTAAACTCCAATCAGGAGATCTATCAGAACAATCTCGCGATGATCGAGCAGGACAAGGCTGAATTTGAGAAACAGCTGGATCAGCTGTATAAAGAGCGTATAGCGATCCAGACGGAGGAAAAGAAGAAAGCTGACGAGGAGAAGGCTCGTCAGGAGGAAGAACGCAGAAAAGAAGAAGAACGTAAAAAACAGGAAGAGGAAAGACAAAGACTCGCGCTGGAAAAACAGCGTCAGGAACAGGCGCAGAAAGTGGCAGATCAGCAGGAGGCTAAAAGGAACAGCCAGACTGTCATCGAAGATGATGACGACGATGACAGCAGTTCGGGTAACAGCGGCGTTTCTGCTGAGGTAACTGCTGACGACGGCAAAAATGCCGATACCGATGTAACTTCCGAGACAGGCGGCGATGACGCTGACGACGGCGATACAGGTCTTTACATACCGCCTACGGCATCAGATAATCTCAGCAAGAACGCACAGAACGGCTATGTCGATAAGTCAAGGTTCACATGGCCTGTGCCGGGACACTATAACATATCATCAGGCTTCGGATACCGAAACTGGGGCGTTCTGGTGGGCTATCACGACGGCATAGACATCTGGGACAGCAACATCTACAATGCTGAGATCGTTGCGGCTGATGCAGGTACTGTCATACGTGTCGATAATTACTGCCCGCACGACTTCGGCAAGGATTACAGCTGCGGCTGCGGCGGCGGTTACGGCAGATACTGCGTTATCGACCACGGTGACGGCTACTGGACACTTTACGGTCATGCCAACAACATCGTTGTGTCGGTGGGTCAGCATGTTGAAAAAGGACAGGTGGTGGGTTATGTCGGCTCGACAGGTCATTCAACAGGTCCTCACACCCACTTTGAAGTTCAGCTGAACAGAACAAAGCTGGATCCTCAGAACTTCGTCTGATTCTTTTCTTATTTTGAACGGTATTGATATATCACACTTACCATCGGGCAGGTGTGAGTATCATGCGGTTCGATGCGGCTTCCCTGAAAAGGAGAGTATAATGAATAAGCGCAATGGCTTTATTAAGATCATGTCAATGGCGGCGGCGCTGTGCATCACCTTTACGGCGGTGAGCAGCGGTATTGATGCCACAAGGGCTGATGCCTATTATGATGAATACGGAAACAGCTACGATTACGGCGGTTATGGTTATGACGGCGGTTACAGTTACGATGGCGGCTACGGTTACGACGGCGGCTACGGTTACGACGGCAGTTACGGTTACGACGGCAGTTACGGTTACGACGGCGGCTACGGCTACGACGGCGGTTACGGTTATGACAATAACTACGGCTGGACAGACCCGAATGCGGGCTGGACAGATCCAAGCACAGGCTACGACAACGGCTGGACAGATCCCAACGCGGGCAGTACCACTGCTGACACTTCTGACAGCACGGCTGATGATACTTCATCAGCGGCTGAGAACCCCACTTCGCCAAGTGATATTTATGAACCGCTGACTGTCACCGATATTTCGGGCTATGCAGAGGCGCTGAGAGATATAATCGGCAAGCAGTCGGAACTGAAAGTCGAGATCTCCGATGCGGATACTGCTATCCGTGAAGAGGAGAAGATGCTCAAAAGCATAAAGAAGCGCACCGATGAGCTGGATAATGAGCTGTATATACTCAACAAGTCCATGTCATCGCTGGAAATACAGGTCGGCAGCAACAAGCGCGAGCTGGAACGTATAAACGATAAGATAGCTGACGGCACGGAAAGGCTGAAAAAACGCCTGAGAGCGCTGTACTTGTCAGGGTCTGACTCCTATACCGCAGTATTGCTGGAGTCTGACAGCTTCTATGACATACTTATGCGCATGGAGCTTATAAAGCGCGTGGCTGAGCATGATGACAATATTATAGATGAGCTTTACGGCTTGCAGGAAAAGGCTGAGATCAAGCAGGCTAACCTCAATGCACAGCAGGCGGAGCTGGATAAGCAGTACGCTCTGTTCGACTCGAAAAAGTCAAAGCTGGATGAGATATACAATTCATCTGCACAGGCAAGGGTACTGCTCGAAGAAAAGCAGAAGAAGCTGAAAGAGCAGGAAGCTCAGTTCAATCTGGAGAAGATGAAGGCTGCGCAGGATCTCGGTGAACTGCTGAAACAGCCCACAGGAAATACTTCGTTCGATGAAGAAGTTGCGGCTACGATGGCGCTTGCTGATGCAAAGCTGGAAGAACTCCATAATGCCATTCGCGAACGCATCAAGAACGATGAAGAGATACCCGAGAACGAGCCGACTTATACATTCGCGTGGCCTGTACCTCAGTGCTATCAGATAAATTCAGGTGTCGGCGCACGCTGGGGCACTTACCACAAGGGCATAGACATCGGCGGCGATCACGGCTACCCGATACACGCCAGTGAGACAGGCACGGTAATAAAGATAAATACCACCTGCACCCATGACTACGGCAAGTATGAGTCCTGCGGCTGCGGTTACGGTTACGGCAACTACGTCATCATAGATCACGGCAACGAGTTCATCACGCTTTACGGTCATATGTCACAGGTGCTGGTAGAAGTGGGCGATGAGGTAAAACAGGGCGACATAATCGGTCTGATGGGCTCAACAGGCTATTCGACAGGCGACCATCTGCATTTCGAGATACGCTATCAGGGCTATATAGTCAACCCCGTTTACTATGTTGACCTGACTATCGACGCAGGAAATGGCAGTTCATCTTTGCAGACTGAAAAGAAGAATGACAGTGAGGAAGCTGTTACGGTAGTAAAAGTCGAAAACCCCAACAGCATACCCGAAAGAGTTCACGACGAAGAACCTGCCGAATCAAAGCAGGAGGAAAGCAGGGCTGAGGACTCAAAACGCGAGGACAGTTCGGGGGGAACATAAAAATAAAACCTTTTAAGGGAGCAGGGTTCTGCTCCCTTTTGCAATTATTACAGAACAAGGGTTGACTAATAAAGGGAAATATGTTATAATTATATAAATTTTTACTTGCAGACGAAAGTTCTGTGAACGAGCGCCTGCGGATAATAAGGAGGTCTTGTTATGAAAATGACAGTCAGTCAGGCAATGGTCGAATGTCTGAAAGCGGAGGAGATAAAAGTCGTCTACGGTTATCCCGGCGCGGCTATCTGCCCATTTTACGATGCACTGCTTGATGCTGAAAAGGATATAAAGCACGTTCTGGTAAGGCATGAGGCTAACGGCGGCCATGCGGCAAGCGGCTACGCGAGGATCTCGGGCAAGCCCGCAGTCTGCATAGCGACTTCGGGTCCCGGTGCGGTAAACCTTATTACAGCCATCGCAACGGCTTATGCTGACTCGATACCCATAATCTGCATCACAGGTCAGGTAAATACCGACCAGATAGGCTCTGATGTTTTTCAGGAGGCTGACGTGACAGGCGCGGCTGAACCGTTCGTTAAACACAGCTACCTGCTGAAAGACCCCGCAGATGTGGGGAGAGTCTTTAAGGAGGCTTTCTATATCGCAGGTTCGGGCAGACCGGGCCCTGTGCTGATAGATGTGCCGATGGACGTGCAGAAGATGACAGTGGATTTCAAGTACCCCAAGACCTGCGAGATACGCAGTTATAAGCCCACAGGCAAGGGCAACGCTTTGCAGGTAAAGCGCGTAACAGAAGCTCTGCGCTCGGCTGAAAAGCCCCTCATCTGTATCGGCGGCGGCGTTTTCGCATCAAATGCACAGGCTGAGGTGGTCGAGCTTTCCGAGAAGCTGAATATCCCCGTTATCACTACTATGATGGGCATTTCGGTCTTATCGGATGATAACCCGCTTTTTGTGGGCATGATAGGTACACACGGCACTAAGATAGCAAATTATGCTGTCAATGCCTGCGATACGCTTTTCCTTGTGGGCGCAAGGGTGGGCGACCGCGCCGTAAAGACCCCGCTGGCACTGGAAAAGACTACCAAGATACTTCATATAGATATTGATCCCGCTGAGATCGGCAAGAATATCGGCGCGGATATTCCCCTTGTGGGCGACGCGAAGCTGGTATTGCGGCAGATGCTCGACTATATCGAAAAGCACCCCGACGGCACTGCCGACCATTCAGCATGGCTGGGTCAGATAGCGGACGAACGCACGCCCGTCAAGTTTGAAAAGCCCGTAAAAGGCACTGTCAATCCAAAAGAGTTCCTTCAGAAACTGGCTGAAAGAATGCCCGCTAATGTCAATATCTGCGCCGATGTCGGTCAGAACCAGATATGGACCAGCAGATACTATTTCAAGCGCGGCGGACGTTTCCTGACTTCGGGCGGCATGGGCACTATGGGCTACTCGCTGCCCTGCGCCATAGGTGCGCGAATGGCTGACGAGAACCGTCCCACCATCGCGATATGCGGCGACGGCGGCTTCCAGATGAATATGATGGAGCTGGCAACTGCGGTGCAGTACGGCGTTGATGTCAAGGTCATAGTGTTCACAAATACCCGTCTCGGCATGGTGCGCGAACTCCAGACAAAAGGCTATAATGACAGACAGATAGCTGTTTTCCTCGACGGTTCGCCCGATTTTGTGAAGCTGGCGGCGGCTTACGGTATACCCGCTGTCCGCGTAAAGGACAGCAAGTCTGCCGATAAAGCCATAGAGATGCTGGCTGAGGAAAAAGGCATGATGCTCTGCGAAGTTGTGGTGGATAAGGATTTCCCCACACTGTAAGAGGTGCGAGATGCTGCATTATAAGATACTCAGTTACGGCAGTGACTATGACTGGGAATATATGGTGGGACTTATCTCACTGCGCGACCGCAGCGAGATAGAAAAACAGTTCGTCAGACGGCTGAGCGATATGTCGTCGGAAGAACCTTTCTTTGACGACGTTTCTGCCGCGCTGATGAAAGAGGTAGACCAAGCTGAGCGTACAGGCGAGTATGCGGTGAACACACCTGCGGGCAAGGGCTGTATAACCTGCCTTTCAGACGGTGTGCGTTTCGGGCTGATGGTGATAGATACCGCAAAGCACGGCGAAGCAGTCATAACAAATCCCGATGCTGTCGATTATGCTGTGCTTGAATGGCTGGCAAGGTCAGGGGATTACACGCTGGTGCTGACCGACAATGAGTGCGGGAAATCGCTGAAAGAAGTGCTGGCACTGGTCAACAACGGCGATGCAGACCTGGAATATCAGGGGCAGACTTACTCGGCTTACAGCATAAGAGACTGCATAAATGTGCTTCTTCCGCTTATCGAGAAGAACGAAAGCGATGGCGTGAAACGCCCGCGCTGAGAAAGATACGAAAATAATTATGATATGTTCGCGTTGTTAATTATATTGTGGCAGAACGTTAAAGAAATGGTCATAATATAATAGTATAATAATTGAGTGTGGAATTAATTTCCCGAAAACGGAGGTCATAAATATGAAACATACCATTTCAGTCCTCGTTGAGAACCACAGCGGTGTTCTTTCAAGAATATCGGGTCTGTTTTCAAGGAGAGGCTTCAATATCGAAAGTCTGGCAGTCGGCCCTACAAATGATGAGTCCATATCGAGGATAACTATTGTGGCTGACGGTGACGATCATACTGTTGAGCAGATCGAGAAGCAGCTCAATAAACTGATAGAGGTCATCAAGGTAAAGACCTTCGGCAGAGATGAATTTGTAGCGCGTGAGCTTATGATAGTCAAGGTGAATGCCCCCGCTGACAAGAGAAGCGAGATAATGACCATAGCCGAGATCACAGGCGCTAAGGTAATGGACATCACACTGACCACGATGACGCTGGAGATCTGTGACAGGTATGACAGGCTGTGCCGCTTTGAGGACGTTATCGAGCCTTACGGCATACTCGAAATGGCAAGGACGGGAACTGTCGCTGTTGAACGCGGCGCAGAGTATTTCAGCGCAAAGAAGTAAGCTGTCAGCAAGGGCATGTATGCCGTTCGTCAGCATTTTTTCGTCAGCATTTTGATGAAGAGAGCGGCAGATGGAGAACAGCGTTCATGTAGTTTGCGGAAGATACGGAAACAGACCGTTTTCTTTTGCTTGAACGCGAAGAAGGTGTCCTGACAGAACGGTACAAAAATGGGGCAGGGAAGATATGAGTCACGAAGGGGAAAAGGCGCTGAAAAAACAGCACCCGCCCGACAGGATAATATTGGAAGAGCCCGAAGAAAATCAGTGTACGCCCCCTTAAAACGGGGTAGAATAAATCATTCCAAAAATTTTTAGGAGGAATTTAAAATGGCAGATGCAAAGATCTATTATCAGCAGGACTGCGACCTTAATGTACTGAAGGGTAAGACAGTTGCTATTATCGGTTACGGTTCACAGGGTCACGCACACGCACTTAATCTGAAGGAGAGCGGCGTAGATGTCGTTGTTGGTCTGTATGCAGGCTCCAAGTCCGCAGAGAAGGCTAAGAAGCAGGGTCTGGAGGTTGTCAGCGTAGCTGACGCTGTAAAGAGAGCAGACGTTATTATGATACTCATTCCTGATGAGAAGCAGGCAGCTATGTACAAGAGCGAGATCGAGCCTAACCTGACCGCAGGCAAGACTCTGGCTTTCGCACACGGCTTCAATATCCACTTCGGCTGCATCGTACCACCCGCAGACGTTAACGTTATAATGATCGCTCCTAAGGCTCCCGGTCACACTGTTAGAAGTGAGTACCAGGCTGGCAAGGGTACTCCCTGCCTGATCGCTGTTGAGCAGGATGCAACAGGCAACGCTCTGGAGATCGGTCTGGCATATGCAGCAGGTATCGGCGGCGCAAGAGCAGGTGTGCTGGAGACTACTTTCAGAACTGAGACCGAAACTGACCTGTTCGGTGAGCAGGCTGTACTGTGCGGCGGCGTTTGCGCTCTGATGCAGTGCGGTTTTGAAACACTGGTAGAGGCAGGCTATGACCCAAGAAACGCTTACTTCGAGTGCATCCACGAGATGAAGCTGATCGTTGACCTGATCTATCAGTCGGGCTTCGAGGGCATGAGATACTCCATCTCCAACACTGCTGAGTACGGCGACTACATCACAGGTCCTAAGATCATCACTGAGGATACCAAGAAGGCTATGAAGAAGGTTCTGGCTGACATTCAGGACGGTTCCTTCGCTAAGGAATTCCTGCTCGATATGTCTGATGCAGGTTCTCAGGTACATTTCAAGGCTATGAGAAAGCTGCATGCTGAGCATCCTTCCGAGAAGGTCGGCAAGGAGATCAGAAAGCTGTACAGCTGGAACAACGAAGAGGATAAGCTGGTAAACAACTAATTCTCCGAAAAAGCATACACAAAGCTCTCCCTTGTGGGGGAGCTTTTTTGTACTCTAAGCAAAATATACTATTATAATAGGGGCGGTGCTGTCATTATAAGGCGTGCCGCTCTTCTGACTTCTTAATATACAAAAATGTTGCTTAAAAATGAGCAGAATGCAATAAATTTAAGTTCGGCAAAGAGTGGAGATTGACAAGACTTCCAAAACGTGTTATAATTTTAGTGTGGGCGCTTGGCGCGTAATTGTGTTGTTTTTTGGGGTCTGAAATATGAAATATTACGTTTACGGATATACCAATACGGGTAGCAGAGATAAAAATGAAGATGCCGTGCTGGTCGGTAAAGAGGTGGTCAGCGAGGGCTTTCGCGAGGCTGTCCTCGATGCGCCCTTCATAACTGCCGTCTGTGACGGTGTAGGCAGTGAAAAGTCGGGGGAAACTGCTTCACAGTTCTGCCTGCGGCTGCTGGGTGAGGCAGGCTGTCCTGCTGAGGCTGACTTTGGGGCTGTGCTGACGGATATTCATGTAAAGATCAGAAAAGCTGCTTCACGCAGTCATTCCGCTGAAAATATGCAGACTGCCCTGTGCGCTCTGGCTGTGGATGAAGAGGGGAGAGGACTGTGCGTGAATGTGGGCAGCAGCAGTCTGTACCGCTTCGTGAACGGCACTATCACTCAGATCTCGGCTGAACGGGATACGGGAAAGCAGACGAGCGCTCAGGGGCAGGAAGATGCCGCTGATGATGCGGGGCAGGTGTGTCTCGGTGTCATTGGCAGTGACGGTGATGCCCCGCAGATCGACCTGATACCGCTGGAGAACGATTTCGGGGCTGAACCCGATGATATGGTGATAATCACCAGTGACGGTATTTCAGACTATGTAAGCAGCAGCGAGTTCGAGGTGGGGCTGTCGATGGATCTGCCTATATCGGAAAAGCTGGCGGCGCTGGCTAAACTGGCGCTCCTCAACGGCAGTACGGATAATCTGTCGATAATCGGCATAAAGCCTTTTATTGATTTTGAAGAGCTTTCCGCGCTGACCCGCCACGATGCGGTCGGTGAGACAGTAAATGTTATCGAGATGCTGGAAGAGCAGTCGGCAAGTCACGCGGAGGAGGAAAAGGACGAGCTGAGCGATATACTGACCATAGATCTCGGTGATATAATCGGCAAAAGCAAGCCCGTACCCGAGCCTGAACAGCACCACGATATAGTCAGCCGTGAGGATATAGAACTTGAGACCCACGACCTTTTCATGCAGGCACAGGCATCGCTTTCAAGGCTCTCAAGCCTGATACCGCCCAATAAAAAGAAAGGCGATTAAGCAGAGTTTCGTTTAACAAAGCCCCAAAAACAGGGATTTTTTAAACAATTATTAGGTAATAATGATAAAAAATTTCCTGCATATATTGTGAGTTTACGGTAAAACGATGAATAATATGCTCAATGTATTGACAAATCTGAATTATTGATGTAAAATGTTTAAAGAAATAGACAGGGAAGGTCTATTCGATATTTCGATGAAACGAATTGGAGGAATTTGAGATGAAGAATTCAAAGATCGTTGCGGCTATGGCAGCAGCTGCTATGGCTGTTTCTATGATGGCTATCGTTCCTGCTTCTGCGGCTGAGCAGACTCTTGAACTGGATGGTTTTACACTTGATGCTAACGATGCAGAAGGCAAAATGTGCAAGATAGCATTTGAGGATCTGGCTGACACTATCGACGAAGGTTATCTGAAGCAGATCACTTTCACAGGTACTGTTCCGGAGACTGATGAGTGGGTAAACGGCGGCGGCGATTTCGGTATGAATTACGCTGACGGCTGGTTCCAGCAGAACACGAGCTTCGGCTTCGAGTCTGAGAACTGCGAAGTTGATGGCCGTTCATTCACTGTAACTATCGACCTGCCTGCATATGCAGACATTGAGCTTGAAGATGGCACTACCGTTAAATCCAAGCAGGATTTCTATACTGACGGCGTTCTGCAGTTCGGCTGGTGGTGGAGCGCTTCCGGTATACTGGAAGTTTCCGACATCGTTCTGACTTTTGAGACTGAGTATCCTGCTGATCCTGATGCTCAGCCTGTTGATGATGTTCCTACCGATGCTGAGACCACTGACGCTGAGACAGGCGACGATCAGCCTACCGATGCAGAGACCACTGATGCTGAGACTACCGATGGTGAGACCACTGACAGCGAGATGCTCGGTGATGTTAGCGGCGACGGCAGGATCGACGTTAGAGACATCGTAAGAGTTGCAGCTTACGTTAAGAGCCTGAGACCTCTGAATGAGGTTGAGGCTAAGAAGGCTGATGCTAACCACGATGGCAAGATCAATGTTACCGACGTTTCACTGATCGCTGCTCACGTAAAGGGCATCAGACCTCTGAAGTAATTTTTCAGAGAATTACTTATATAGGTGATATGAGCGGACGCTTTCGGGCGTTCGCTCTTTTTTTGCTTGACTTTGGGTATCAAATGGAGTATAATAGTATATAATAAGAACGGTCGGTCTATACGAAAAAACGATACGTTAACAGCAATTCAGCTCAGAATTGACAAACATATGAAAAGGAGAGATGTAAATTGACGACTGACAGACGTAAAGTGGTGCTTATAGGCACGGGCATGGTGGGCATGAGTTTTGCTTACTCGCTGGTAAATCAGGGCGGCATCTGCAACGAACTGGTGCTTATTGACGTTAATACGGTACGCGCAAACGGCGAGGCGATGGACCTTAATCACGGGCTTGCTTTCGCAAAATCAAATATGAAGATCTATGCGGGTGAGTATAAGGACTGCAAAGATGCAGACATCGTGGTGATAGCCGCAGGCGTTGCCCAGAAAGAAGGCGAAACACGCCTTGACTTGCTCAAACGCAACGTTGAAGTGTTCCGCTCCATCGTCACACCTGTGGTGCGCTCGGGCTTTGACGGTATCTTCCTTGTTGCCACAAATCCTGTCGATATAATGACCCGCGTGACTTACGAGCTTTCGCGTTTTGGGGCTTCCCGCGTCATAGGTACGGGCACATCTCTCGATACTGCCAGACTTCGCTACCTGCTGGGCGACTATTTCACCGTTGACCCCAAGAATATCCACGCCTACGTTATTGGTGAACACGGAGACAGTGAGTTCGTACCGCTGTCACAGGTGATGCTGGCTACCAAGCCTGTCCTGAAAATACTGGAGGACGACCGCAACAGCTATTGCATAGACGATATGCAGACCATCGAAGAACAGGTGCGCACTGCCGCTTATAAGATAATCGAGGCGAAACGCGCTACCTACTACGGTATAGGCATGGCGCTGACACGCATCGTCAAAGCGATACTGGGCGACGAAAACAGCGTGCTGACGGTTTCCGCGAAACTCTGCGGAGAGTACGGCTCCCGCGATGTTTTCATCGGTGTGCCGACAATAATCGGGCGCAACGGCGTTAAAGAGATCATCGAGCTTGACCTCAACGCTGAGGAAAAGGAAAAGTTCAGAAGCTCTGTCAGCGTGCTGAATGAGCATTTCGACCCGCTGGAACTCTGATATTCAGATCGGAAAATATCCCCCTCATGTGCAGAGGGGGATATTTTTTGCGCTTTTTTGCAATTGTTTACTTTGTAAATGAAGATATAAAATATATAATATTAACCTCTAATTATTGAATTAATTGACAAATTCATATTGAAATTGTGAATATTGGTTGACATTCAGCGGGAACGATGGTACTATATTAACATATGTGGCTAAACTATGGTCATAAAATGTCTGCTTTTTTTGGCAGTGCGTCGGCTGTCTGTAAAAAAGTATGTAGAATTAGTTAAGGAGGCATAAAAATCAATGCAAAAAACCACTCACAGGCTTGAATACAGGGTGCTTGCGGGACTTCTCTCGCTGGTGTGCCTGTTTTCGCTTCTGGTCGGTACTGCGCCGGGCGTATTTGCAGCGCCTGCGGAATACCCCGAGAATATCGAGCTGCTGTTTCTCAACACGCCCGATGAAAACACCATCATCTCGGCAGACGCGAAAACTGTGGATTATACCATACCTGATTCGTCACAGCAGGTAGATATAAGACTGCGTATAAGCCTTAACAAGAAGTATGAGGACGGTCAGCTGATGATAGAGATACCCTACAATGGGTTCAGAGACCGCGATGGCGGAGATTTCCACATGGCGAACAAAGCGGCTTTCCTCAATCAGATCAACACCGATACATCACTTCTGAGGCTGTATGAGGACAGGTCAAAAGGTTCGGGCGATGCAGGTGTCATCGTGCTGACAAACAAGACAGCCAGCGCACCTCAGATCGAGCTTGACATAAGCTATAACGTGACTGCCGCCACCGTCAGGGATAACGGCGCACAGGATTACGGCATCAAGATCACCGATACCAAAACGGGTGAGGACCGCTCGCCCGATAAGATAACAGCAACTTTCCGCACACATGTCAGAAATGCAAAGCTGTATAAGTATACCGAAGATTACGGTATCGACGCAGGCTGTTACTACGCATGGGACGATATGCTTGAGGAAAGATATAAGCTCACCAGCAAATACGGCATCGACGAAGCCGCATTTACCGAGCTTTGCAGGGAGTACGATTATGTCGGCTACCGCCTGAAATGCAGTGTTGACCACAACCAGTCGGTGCAGATGTACCTGAAGGACGAGCCTGAGGGCGGCGAAGTTGTCGCTATGTCAAGGCTGTTTACCTATAAAGACTGCTATCCGCTTGATAAGGTGACTGAGGGCGAACATGCAGGCGAATGGTTCTATGACGGCAGTGATGCACAGTTCCTCTGCCTGGTTAGATACCCTAAGTCGGTGGCAGAAAGTGCATCAGGCGACTCAAACCCGTACCTGAACAACAAGGCGACTGTCACATATGTGGGCGTTGACGGCGATGCTGATGACGTGACTTCTGACAGCGACACCTGCCGTTCGGTATGGCAGGGCATGGGCGCTTTCTATCACGGCGATATATGGAGCGTGAAGAAAGAATCCAATCCTGACCCATCAGGTGCGCTTGACCTTCTGCGTGCAGGTAAGGACGCTACTTTCGCCTATACCATCACAGGAATCGGCAAGACATATAAGTACGGCGCGGCTGACGGCTATACCTATAAAAACGGTCCGTATTGGATGGAAGTCGTTGATGATGCACTGTATGTGAACGGTCTGGGTGAAGAGGGCAAGGACAGCGCCCGCCTTACTCCCGATGATTTCCATTTCAAGACCTTTACCATGAAAGTTTTACACAAGGACGTAACTTCGGTAAAGCTGAATATGGACGTTAATAACTATACCTACCGCCCCATAGCTGACAGAAAGCCTGTCGAGGTATATGTAATGACAGCTGATAAGCCCGATGTCTGGCAGCTCGACCAGAAAGTTGCACTGCCCAGCGGCTCCAGCAATTACGATTATGCCGATGAGGACGGAAACGAGATATTTGATTTCAAGCACGACAAGGTTTACAGGATAAAGTTCACCTACCGCGAAGCAAACGGCGATATTGAACTTGTATCGAAAGTAACAGGCGTTCTTAAAGGAAGCGGCACTACCGTAAAGCAGGTGCTTGCAAATATGGATGCCATAAACCTTGAAAACTTCCAGCTGTTCAACTGGGATGCACAGATGGGCTACGACGGTCAGGGCAGATGGGAGAACCCCAATGACGGCAGTACGATCTATTCGTCCGACCCGTGGGTAAAGCAGGACCTGATGGCTTTCGATGCCGCAAATTATGAGGGTCACGCCAATGAAGAGGGCAATATAAAGATCGCGACACGCCTTTCTGCCAGAAATAAGCTGATAGGCGCAGACGCTATGTGCGGCGCGGCTAAGGTGAGCGGCGGCATCAAGCAGGAAGATCAGCGCATTTACGGAAGCTATACTCTTGCCGCGATGTCGGGCATGGCGGCAACTCCCGATGAACTGGCTGAACTTATCGGGCTGGGCGTTGTAAAGGGCAGCAAACAGGTGGTGTTCCATGAACTTCTGCCTGTCGGCATGAGCCTTGAATCGGTAGAGCCTGTTGTGGGCAATACCACATATTTCAGCGATAACCCCAAGCAGTATAACTGGGATAAGATCTGGTCACAGTACAGCGGTCATATACACCCCGTATCAGTGGCTGAGCCTGAGGTCGCATATGAGGTCACAGACAACTACAAAGGCACTTTCCGCCAGATGGCGAAGATAACCGTTACTTACCCCGAACTGCCCATAGTAAAGCTGGGCGAACACAGTGATATTGCTTATGCGCTGGCATCTGTCATAAAGGTAAAGACTCGCGGTGAGTATGCCGACCTGAGGTCGTCAAAGCTGGATAACTACATGGTCGCACAGTTTATTGATGATAAGGGCGAGCCGATACCGCTGGAAGGCACTATGTCAAGACCCGATGACGGAAGCGTATATGCCGAGATAACCGACAGGGACGGCAAGGCAGCACTGAGCGACGTTGATGAGGACGGCGATACCGAGACCACATCAATAGTTGCCGCAGACTGCACGGATACAGTCGTTATGTACTATTCGGGCACTCAGCTGAAAAAGAAGATAAAGGCTGATGACTACGATACCTATTTCAAGGATTTCACACAGACCTACGCAGGTCACAATTACACTTACAGGATACAGTTTTTCACAAACGTCGGTACTGCAAAAAATGTCGTAATTTTCGACTCGATAGAAGAGGCGTATAACGAAAGCAAGTATCAGGGTCTGCCGTACTGGAAGGGCAGACTGTACGGCGTTGACCTTAAAGAAGCAAGGGACGCGGGATTTGACGGGATAAAGGTCTATGTCAATACCACCCATTTCTGTACCGATGAGGAGATAGCTACAAACTATGCCACAGGCTATGCAGGTCTTACACCTGATGAACTGACAGCTGATAACGGCTGGCAGGAGGTCGATCCTGACAGCTACAAGGGCTGGGCTGACGTAAAGACCATAGCATTCAGCATCGGCGAGAATGTTACTTTTGGTCAGGCAGACGAACTGCCGAAGTCGGTCTGCGTTTACCTGAAAATGACAGCGCCCGACACTATCCACCCCGACCAGACCCCGACCGAACAGGTGCTTGCATACAATGCACCCGCATATTACTGCGAAAAGAAGATGGGTCTTTCAGGCTGGGCTAAGGATACTACCATCGCAAATGTTGTAACTATCGGACTTAAATCTGCCACAGCAGATATTCCCGCAATATCCAAAAAGATCACAGGCGCGGAACTGCCCGCTGACTTTGAGGACACCTGCACATTCAGCATCAAGCCTGTCAAAGGTTCACAGACACCGCGCGCTTACAAAGACGGTGTGTGGGGCAAAGAGATAAGCGCAGTGAATGTCAGGGTGAATGCCGATAACGCTTCAGCCATCGCTGATGAAAACGGCAGTATGCTGTTCACCGAACCCTGCACTCAGTCCTACGAGATAACCGAGAAAGCAGGCAAAACGGAAGGCGTTGTTTACAGCAAGGAAAAATACCTTGTCACTTATGACGTGACCGATGAAAGAAAAGATGTGCAGTATGATGACAATACTCTGCTTGATGTAAAACAGCACATCTACAAAACAGCAGATGCAGATGGCACCGCCCTTGAAACACCTGTTGAGGTGGAAAAGATCGTATTTGAGAATAAATACGAACCCGCTCCCGCTGAGTTTGAGATACCCGCTGTCATCAAGAAGATAAATGGTGCTGAAAGACCTGAGGAGAAGGAGTTCACTTTCGGTATACTCAACACTTACGTTGGTGTCATCATACCCATGCCCGAAAAGCCCATTGTAACTATCAAGGGCGAGGGCAAGGCAAGTTTCGGCAAGGTGCTGTACACCGGAGCAGGCAAGTACAGATACATTATAAAAGAGATAGCCGCAGGACAGAAGGGCTACACCTATGACGGTCACGGCTACCTTCTGACAGTTAATGTGACCGATGTTGGCGGCAAGCTGAAAGCCGAAGTTTCAGAGCTTACAAGGTCAGACCCCGAAACAGAAGAAAAAGAGACAGCAAAAGAGATAGTATTCGAGAACACCTATACTCCAAACCCCAGCAGTGCTGTGGCTTTCCCCGAAGTCTATAAGCAGTTCTCAGGTCAGACCAGACTTGATGACAAGGAGTTCAATTTCACACTTTCTGCCAAAAACGGCGCACCTCTGCCCGAAAATACCACTGTTACCGTAGCAGGTGCAGGCAAGGCGGCTTTCGGTGAGGTAAGCTACGATAAGGCAGGCAAGTATGTCTATGAGATAACCGAAGATGACTTTGACCTGAGTTATATCGGCTATACTAAGGACAATACCGTTTACACCTACACAGTCACCGTTGTTGACAACGACGGTCAGCTTGATGCTGAGGGCGTGCTTACAAAATCAGGCGATGAGGCAAATGCGGCAGTCTTTGTAAATGACTACACACCTATTCCCACAAGCATCGTAACAGGCGCACCTGTCAAGAAGATAGACGGCGACACTCACGGCAACGAACCTAAGGTGTTCGCATTTGAGATGACCCCCGCAGACGGCGCACCCGCACCTGCAAGCACCGTTTCAAGGGTGCAGGGCGAGGGTATGGGCAGGAGCTTCGGCAGGATAACTTTCACCGAAGCAGGCACTTACAGCTATACCATCAGTGAAAAGGCTCTGCCTGATGACTATACAGGCTTCACTAAGGATAACACAGTCTATGACTACACCGTTACCGTTACCGATAACGGCGGCAGACTCACCGCAAAGGGCGTTCTCACCCTGAACGGCGAGCGTACCGATGAACTTGTATTCACAAATACCTATAAGCCTGAGGCAACTTACATTGACCTGCCGATGGCAGTAAAGACGGTAGAGGGCGACATCGGTGAAAACGAGGATAAGGTATTCACCTTTGAACTTATCTCCGCTGAGGAGAACGCAGATACAGTTCTGCCCATGCCCGAAAATACCACCGCCACCGTAACAGGCAGCGGCGAAGCAACTCCTTTCGGCACTATAAAGTACGATGATGCAGGCATATACCACTATTCTATCATCGAGCGCGAGCTTGATGAGACCCACACGGGCTATACCAGAGATGAGTCTGTGTACGCGCTGACGATCACCGTCAACGATAACGGCGGCAAGCTGTCAGCATCATATGTACTCACTAAGGACGGCGAACAGTTCGACAATGCGGAGTTCGTCAACGAGTACAAACCACTCCCCGCCGAACTTGAACTGCCCGCTGCGGTCAAGGAGATAGACGGCGATACCGCCGACAGCGAGGACAGAGAATTCACATTCGTTCTCACCGATGCAGAGGACGCTTCTTCTGCCGACCAGCCCATGCCCGAACCGAATACCGCTAAGGCAACAGGCGCAGGCGAGGCAACACCTTTCGGCAAGATAAAGTTCACCGAAGCAGGCGAGTACAGCTATGAGATATTCGAGCAGGAACTGGACGACACTCACGCAGGCTACACCCGCGACGGTTCTGTTTACCGCGTAGATGTCACCGTCACCGATAAGGACGGTCAGCTGACTGCATCATACGTTATGACCAAAAACGGCGAACCTGCCGAAAAGCCTGTGTTCGTCAACAACTATAAGGCTGAGCCCTGCGACCTTGAACTGCCTGTTGCAGTCAAGGAGATAGATGGCACCGTTCCCGATGAAGAGGAGAGAGAGTTCACATTTGAGCTGACCTCCGCTGAGGACGAGACAGCACCGATGCCCGAAAAAGCAGTCGCTGCCGTAAAGGGCGAGGGCGAAGCTGAGGCATTCGGCAAAGTGACCTACGACAAGGCAGGCACTTACACCTACGAGATATTCGAGCGTGACCTTGATGACAGCTATGTGGGCTACTCAAAGGATAACTCAGTCTACACGCTGACTGTCACAGTAAATGACATCGGCGGCAAGCTGGCGGCTAAGTACACTCTTACAAAGAACGGCGAAAGCTCAGATGCGCTGATATTCGTCAACAAGTACAGCCCGAAAACGGCAAGTGCCGAACTGGAGATAAAGAAGCAGATAGAGGGCACAGCCCCCGCAGAAGCAGAAACTTACAGCTTCATCATCACAGGCGGTGAGGGCGCAGAAACGACCATCACCATCACAGGTGCAGGCAAGTTCACTTTCGGCGGCTGGACTTACACCGAAGCAGGCGTTTACAGCTACACCGTTTCTGAGGTAAAGGGAAATGCTGACAACTGCGACTACGATAACACAGTCTACACCGTTACCGATACCGTCACCGACAAGGGCGGCATACTGGTAATTTCAAGAAATGTTACCGTAAACGGCGCTGAAGTCAGCGATATAACATTCGTGAACACTTACAGCGATGACAGCGAAGTAACTTCCCCTGAGGACGAGAGCAGTGAGACAGGTTCGCCCGAAGAGTCGTCAAGGATACCCGAAGGCGATGACTCGAAGGAGCAGACCACTTCTGAGGACAGCTCTACTTCTGACAGCTCGGCTGCCGACAGTTCAAGCAGCAGTGCTGACACAGCAAGCTCAAAGCCGTCCGATAGCTCAAAGACCGAGAGCAAAAGCACAGCTGCCTCCACGAACACTAATGATTCAAACCCGAAAACAGGTGCATCAAAAACACTTGCGGGTATTGAGATAGTGCTTCTCGGTGCGGCGATATGCGTGCTGAAAAAGCGCAAAAACAATAAGTAAAGCGCGTTTATATTGAATGTGGTTATCCCGCCGATACACCACAAAAACAGCGGTTTAACAGTACTTAGGGTTGTTGGCGTATATCTTTCCCACGCCGCAGGCGGGGGAAAGATATACAATGCTCAATTATCCTTTTGTTCACCGCATTTTTAGTTGGTGTGCTAAAGGGATAGTCATAATATTGAATATAGCCCGCAGGCTGAACAGTCTGCGGGCTTGTTTTATGCTTATGGGGCATTGTGCTGTATTAATTATAAGTATTTGTAATTTTCATAAATGTGTGCTATAATGTATTCATGGTAAGGAAAGGGGGCTGTGCCAATGAAGGACAGTATAAGGCAAAATCTTATCGACGCAGGCTGTGATGAGGAATTTATCTGTCAGTTCGATGAATGTATAGCTGATAAGAAAAAGTGCGAAAAACTGTTGGCTGCCCACCGCCGCAGATTGCTCGATGAAGTACACGCGGGTGAGGAGCGTATAGGCTGTCTCGACTATCTGGTGTTTAAAATGAATAAGGAGGGCTTGAAATGACAGAAGTTAAAAACAGCGTTTATCTTGATGAACGCGCACTCTTTCAGGCGAAGGATACAAAGGTGACAGACTGTGTTTTCGATGTGGGTGAGTCGGCATTGAAGCACAGCAGGGATATTTATGCGGAGGGTGTGCTGTTCAAGGGCAAGTACCCTGTGTGGTACAGCAATCACGTCAGGGTAAATAAAAGCACTTTCTGCGAAGGTTCGCGGGCGGCACTGTGGTATACCGACGGGCTTGAGATAAGCGATACGCTGTACAGTTCGCCTAAGGGCATAAGGCGCTGTAACGGCGTAAAGCTGAAAAATGACACTTTCACCAACGCCCCCGAAACGCTCTGGGCGTGTAAGGATATTGAGATAGAGAATACCTCCGTAACAGGCGACTATCTTTGCATGAACAGCGAAAATATCACCATAGACGGTCTCACGCTGGAGGGCAAGTACAGCTTTGACGGCACTAAAAACGTGGTTATGCGCAACTCAAAGATCGTAGGCAGAGATGCTTTCTGGAACAGCGAAAATATCAGGATAGAGAACAGCTATATCTCAGGCGCGTATCTCGGCTGGAACACAAAAAATATGACACTGGTGAACTGCACCATCGAAAGTTTGCAGGGCATGTGCTATATCGAGAACCTTGTGCTGAAAAACTGCAAGCTGATAAACACGACTCTCGCTTTTGAATACTGCACGGTAGATGCAGATATTGTCAGCAGTATAGACAGTGTGATAAATCCCACATCGGGCATAATACGTGCCGAAAGCATCGGCGAGCTTATCATGCAGCCTGATATGGTAGATGTTTCCAAAACAAAGATAATCACCCAAAAGTAATGGGTATCGCGATATGTCAATTACAGAAAACTGTCCCGCGCGGGGCAGTTTTTTCTTATGTGATCATCCCGCTGATACACCAAAATAAACGATGTTATATCGGGAACCAAATACAGTTGGCGGTTATCTTTCCCCATTGTGGTTATCCCGCTGACACACCACAAAAACAGCGGCTATACAGAACTTAGGGTTCTTGGCGTTGGGCGCTCAATTATCCTTTTGTTCACCGCATTTTTAGTTGGTGTGCTAAAGGGATAGTCATATTTTCTTATCTAATTTTAATGTTTATATTAAGAAAGATTAAGGTTAGGTAAAGAATAATTTCAGAATGGTATATTATAATTATGCTTAAAGAAAACGTTATAGTAGATCCCAATTTGGTAATACGAAAGAACAGCCATTTTGTATCATCAGCAATACACATCAAAATTGGGAGTATAGTAATAACGCATGAAGGAGAGAGCATAATGAAAAATACGCAGAAGAAAAAAGGCAGAAAGAAGTTCATCGCGCTGGCGGCAGTGGGTGTTGCGGCGGCAGTCGGCGGAGTAGCATTGTACGGTTCGGCGCAGGGAAACGGTAAGGAAGACAGCGATAAGAAAAAAGTCAGCACCGTTAAAGTCGAAAAGACAGACCTCAAACAGAAAGTGACTGTATCGGGCACAGTTGAAAGCGCAGAAAAGTCCGACGTGACCAGTGATATAACAGGCGTAAAGGTGAAAGCTGTCAAGGTGAAGAAAGGTGACAGGGTGAAAAAAGGCGACATCATCGCCGAACTTGATGACACCGACCTGAAAGCACAGCTGACACAGGCTGAAAAGTCCCTTGAAAACGCTAAAGCGCTCAGCACCATAAACCTTAACGCCGCACAGCGGGGCTACGATGATACTGTTGCTGATAAGGATACGGGTTCTGCACGAGGCAGTAAGGGCATAGATGAAGCTCAGGGCGAGTATGATAAGGCAGTGGGCGACCGGAATACCGCCTACGATACATACAACAAAGCAGTCGAAGAGCGTACTGCCGCCGAAAATGCCGCGGCAGAAGCCGCACAGTCAGCCGCAGATGCCGCCGCACCCGTAGAAGAGATGAAAGCCGCAGTCAAGGAGGCGAAAAAAGCCGCCGAAACAGCGTCCGAAGAGTTTGACAGGCTGGCGATGAACGAAAGCACCACGCCCGAAGAACTCGATACAGCCAAAAAGACCCGCGACGATGCAAGAAACGCCTACGAGGACGCAGCCGCCGCCCTCGAAGATGCGCAGGAGGGTCTGCGGGCGCTGAATGACTACGCTGACCTCTGCGCTCAGCAGACTTCTTCCGCACTTGTCCGCGAAAAAGAACTTTACGCAGGTCTGAGTTCAGCTGACCGCCTGGTGGATCAGGCAAGGCTCGCCGCTGAAAATGCCGCAGATGCCAAATCCGATACCGACCGCCAGTATGAAAAAGCCATCGCTCAAAGCAAGGACACGCTGGATACCGCAAAGCTGAACGTCGATGACAGCCTGTCAGCTCCGCAAAAGCTGATAGATGATATAAACGATAATATTGAGAAATGTGTGGTGCGTGCAGACTGTGACGGCGTTGTTACCGATGTTTCGTTTGAAGAGGGCGATACCTATACAGGCGGCGCGATAGCCGTCATACAGGACGACAGCTCGTTCAAGGTGACAGCTTCTGTTGACCAGTATGATATTTTCAAGATAGCGGGAGATATGCCCGCTGAGATAACCGTGCAGGCAATAGGTTCAGATGCCCTTGACGGAAAACTCAGCTTCGTGTCACCCACCCCCGCAACTGCCGCACTTACGCCCGATGGTGCATCTTCGGCAGCAGGCTACCCCATAGAAGCCACATTTGACGGCGCTCAGGAGGATCTCCGTATCGGCATGAGCGCCAAGCTGGTCATCATCACAGAAGAGAGAAACAGCGTCTTTGCCGTGCCTGACAGCTGTATACTGAAAGATGATAAAGGCTGGTACGTCAAAGTGCAGGGCGAAGGCACAGAGATCGAGAACATCTACGTTGAAAAGGGTCTGGAGACTGACTACTATACCGAGATAAGCGGCAGTAAGATAACAGACGGCATGGAAGTCATACAGCCCGAAAGTGACGACAAAGAAGCAGGCTCACTGTTCTATTGATGGGGGGCGGCAGTATGAATGAAGATGTAGTTATAGAACTGAAAAACATATACAAGCGCTTTTACGTCGGCACGCCCAACGAGCTTGAGATACTTCACGGCATCGACCTTACCGTAAAAAAAGGTGAGTTCGTTTCGATAGTCGGCGCATCGGGTTCGGGCAAATCGACCCTTATGAACATCATCGGTGCGCTTGACAGACCTTCCTCTGGCAGCTACACTCTCGGGGATACGGACATCTGCTCCGCCCCCGACAATGAGCTGTCACACATACGAAACCGTCAGATAGGCTTCGTTTTCCAGACCTACAACCTGATACCCCGCAATTCGGCGCTTAAAAACGTTGAACTGCCCATGATGTACGCCCGCCTTAACCCGTTTGTACGTAAGAAAAAAGCAAAGCAGCTTCTTGAAATGGTGGGAATGGGCGAAAGGATCAGCCATACGCCCGATGAACTTTCGGGCGGTCAGAAACAGCGCGTTGCCATCGCAAGGGCGCTGGCGAATGACCCTTCACTGATACTGGCAGATGAGCCGACAGGCGCACTTGATTCTGCCACAGGCAGGATGATAATGGATCTGTTCCACCAACTCCACGAAGAAAACGGCATAACCATCGTGCTGATAACGCACTCAAACGAGCTTGCTGAGGAAACTGAGCGAGTGCTGACCCTTATGGACGGCAACATAATTTCCGAAAGGAGGGGTACAGCATATGTTCCTGGACAATATAAGACTCGCATTCAGTGAGCTTTCAGCCAATAAGATGCGCTCCCTGCTGACCATGCTGGGCATAGTCATCGGTATCGCATCGGTCATCGCCATAATGACACTGGGCGAGGGTATGCAGAACTCCATGATGGATACTTTCGGCGGCGAACAGGCAAAGCAGATAGCCTTTGAAATTATTCAGAAGGATATGAAAAATGATTACGACCAAGATAATTTCGACATAAATGCCCGTCCCATGAACGAGAACGACATGTTTGACAGCCATACCTTTGACAGCATTCAGGCGCGTTTCGGTGAGAGGCTGGCAGGCATATCGCTGTCGGCAGATCTCGGCAAGATATTAAGCGGCGAAGAGAAATTCGACCTTCGCGCAGTCAATCCCTGTGCATTTTCCACAGAGGGCGAAATGGACATCGTGGCAGGCAGATGCATCAGCCGCGATGAATACGAAAAGGGCAGGAAAGTTATGGTGATGCCCAAAGAGATCGCAGAAAAGATATACGGCAGTGCCGAAGAAGCAGTCGGCAAAGAATTTGAGGGCACACTCGGCAGCAATATCCTCGACTTCACAGTGGTAGGCGTGTTTGAGCGCAAAAAAAGCGGCATGGAGGGCATGCTTATCAGTACGCCGAGTACCAAAGGCTATGTGCCCTACGCCTCAGCCCTTGACAACGGCATAGAAAATGAGCATTATGAGTATTTCATAACCATCGCGAAAAACACCGATGATATTCCCGCGCTTGAAAAGGAGATAGGCGATTACCTGAACACGGGTTACGCTGATAACGATACATATAAAGTTTTCTCCGTAACGATGCAGACACAGCTTGACATGATAAATACCGAGCTTGGTATCTACAAGGCGATACTTGCGGCGATAGCAGCCATATCCCTGCTGGTGGGCGGTATCGGTGTAATGAACATAATGATAGTCTCCATCACCGAGCGCACCCGTGAGATAGGCACGCGCAAGGCGCTGGGCGCTACAAACCGCGATATACGCGGTCAGTTCCTGATAGAGTCCATCATCATCTGTCTGATAGGCAGTGCGATAGGTATAGGCTTGGGTCTGCTGGGCGGTTCGGGACTTGCTTCGCTGATGGGCGTAAAGGGCACAGCATCGGTAAGTTCGATAGTCGTAAGCGTACTCATCTCGATGGCATTCGGTCTGTTCTTCGGACTATACCCCGCAAACAAGGCGGCAAAGATGAACCCGATAGATGCACTGAGATACGAATGATAATGCAAACTTGCAGAACAAAAGATAACATAATTACATTTTGTGGTTATCCCGCTGACACACCACAAAAACAGCGGCTATACAGAACTTAAGGTTCTTGGCGTATATTTTTCCCCCCGCCGCAGGCGGGGGAAAAATATGGGGCGCTCAATTATCCTTTTGTTTACTGCATTTTTAGTTGGTGTGCTAAATGGATAGTCATATAACATAATTACATTCAGCCCATAAGACTTCCTGTACCACTGCATGCGGGGCAGGAGAGCGGGCGATAAAAAAGATCTCCTCTTATCTCTTTCATGTAAGTCCCATAGCAGAGGGCGGCGCAAAGCCGTCCGATGCCGTTGGGCTGAGAGATGATATATAGCTTTATTCAAGAACTCAATAAATAAACCACTACGATCAGAAGCCCCTCACCGTGAAAACGGCAGGGGCTTTTGGTTTCTCATAAGCATGGGAACAGCCGCATTCACGCATGCCGTCATGTGACCGCATGTATAATGCTTCACAAAAAGCCAAAGCCCCCGCGCTGTTGTCCGCACAGCGCGGGGACTTGCCTTGCAATCGCAAAAAAAAGCGCCGCCCCGCAGGACAGCGCTTTGTGATCTACTTTAACTGGTTTTTGAGCTTGTTCTGCTCTTCTTCCATCAGCTTCATCAGATCTTCCAGCGAAGTATCCGAGTTGATGTTTCTTGTGCCTGCCCCTACGGGTCTTCTTCTGCGGGGTCTCCTTCTGCTGTTTACAGCTCTGTCAGCTGCCGCCGCTTCAGCCTCAAAGCTGTCAGCTGCGGGCTGCTGAGCCGCAGCCGCCGTATCATTGTTAAGGCTCTGGCTTTCCTGAGCGGGCATCTGCTGCTGAACGGGCATCTGCTGCTGTACAGGCTGAACGGGCTGTACAGGTGCAGTCTCTGCTGCCGCAGGTACTCTGTTGTCAGGACCGAAACTCAGATCCACCTGATCTTCGTTATGCTTCTTTGCAGGTCTGCTGAAATCAAAGTCATCAACAGCAGATGCCTTCTTGCTGACGGGCTTGTAGTCGTCCTCGTCATCCTCTTCTTCTTCTTCAAATGCGGGAACAGGCTTCTTTCTGCGCTTAGCTATCTGCTCGCCCTCGCTCTGTCCGCCAAACAGGAAGTCATCAAGCTCAACGCTCTTGTTTTCCTCTTCCTCATCTTCATCATCTTCATCGTAATCGTCGTCGTCATCATCATCGTTTGAATGATTTGCTATGGCGATTATCAGCTCGATCAGCAGCATAAGGAAAACAGGTACTATAATGCATACTATCATGCCGAATTTCTGTGTTACAAAGCTGATGACCTTGCCCGCAGTCACAAAATAGCTTGCACATACGCCCACGATGTTGCTGCTCTTTACAACATAGCCCTGATTGCCGTTGGTAACAGTGAAGTCAACGCCGTTCTTGCCCTCTTCGGAAGTTATGTCAGCCAGCCAGAAAACACCTGTGCCGATACCCTCAACATTCTCACAAAGTATGGGGCAGCCTATCTTTCCCTTAGGGTCGGGCAGACCGTCAGATGCTATCACCAGCACGTTTTTCGGCACAGCCACCACCATGCCCGAAGGTCCGTTCTGCACAAGATCCTCTTTGGTCATGTACAGGCTGTAACCCATGATGCTCGGTGTAACGTCCTTGTTTTTGAACACCTTGCCCACGCCGAAAATTATCAGCACTTCTAATATTATGAACACGATAAAGAACACAAACACGTTCTTTCCCGCGCTCGATCTTCTGCTTGTTGAAACAGAACTCATTTCTCAACATTCCTTTCGATCTTTATGCCGAAATATGGCACTAAAATTCAAGCTACATTCTATTATAACACATCTGTCCCGAAATTTCAACCATGTTCACTAACTTTTCACTTTTTAAGACAAAATACATTGTGATCATCCCGCTGATACACCAAAATAAACGATGTTATATCGGGAACCAAATACAGTTTGCGGTTATCTTTCCCCCGCCTGCGGCGGGGGAAAGATAACATCAACTCAGTTTTTCCTCATTGATAAAGTTTTTGGCAGTGGTGTGCTAAAGGGATAGTCACAAAATACATTAATTGTCAGCTTTTCTCAGCCTTATGGAGACATTGTAAGTCACAGCATTGTTTATCACCGAGTACCCCGTTGTAAGATAATCCATATCGGGATTTTTCTCAGCGCCTTCGCTTATCATATCCAGAAGTATCTCGTTGCCCGTTCCGTCCCCGAACATCCAGTCCAGCGTTTCATCGAAGCACTGTCTGTCAGCGCATTTTATACGCGCATACTCCTCACCGTTTGCCATCGCGTTGTTCAGCGCCCGCCTGAAAGCAGTCTCCGCATCGGCGGCTTCGTCGGCAAAATAGGCGTAATACCTGTAATAATCATACTCTGTTGCAGTACATTCAGGCTCTTCCATAAAGCGGTTCTCATCTTCGATATGGTTGCGGTCCATCTCCTCATCGGTCAGCGTGCAGTAGTCATACCGCAGATAATTTTCCGCACTCTCAAACAGAGGGTCGTCCCATGTCACATCAGTGCAGTACCACTGCCCTTCGATCATCACCTTGTTCCAGATATGCTCCTGCGCCGCACCGCTCTCATTTATGCCCTGACCTATCACAGGCAGGCACGGCAGACCCACTCTGTCACACAGCATCATCAGCGCTTTTGAATAACCCTCACAGACCGCATTTCCCCCCACCAGACAGCCGTAAGCTGTATAGCAGTCATCATCAGCCTCATAATACAGACATCTGTTCACGACGGCATCGTGTATCATCCTGAATTTATGGAAATCCGAAGTGTTGTCGGGTATCCCCGCTACTATCCTGTCTATCGCCTGTTCGGTCAGCTGACGGCGCATCTCAGAGTCCTCAGCGCTTCTCGTATAGGTCATGTACAGCGCCGATGCACAGCCGTTCGCGTCCACCTGCACCGAATATTCGGTCTCGATATAATCAATTTCGGGCGCACCTGTCACGCACATCACCACAAGCTGACATATATCGGAGGAATCTATGACGTTTTTCTTTATGAATATCTTTTCCTGCCGTTCGGTGATGCCCTTGTATATCTGTCGGCAGATGATCGCTTCGTCCTTGCTCAGCTTATCCGCAAAATACCCGACAGCATACGGAAGCTCCACCTCAGCCGCTTCTTCATCGCTCAGCACAGGTTCGGGCTCGGCGGGGGGCGCGACAGCTTTTTCGGTGACGACATTTCCGCCGTCAGCGGGCAGAGAGACCTTGCTCTTTCGGGTCACGACCATGCCTTCATCGCTCCTTGATACCGACATCGTATCACCGCTCAGCATCGTGTAGGCATAGTAACCCCCGCCCGATGCCGCTGCCAGCAGCATCAGCACGACTGCCGCCGCCAATCTCCTAGCCAAAGAAACCACTCCCTAAAAATGCCCTGCTTTTACAGCCAAATATGTAACTCCCAATTTTGATGTGTATTGCTGATGATACAAAATGGCTGTTCTTTCGTATTGGGATATATGTAAAATATACCCTCTGCCGCCGTTCAGCAAAGCTCTGCCCTTATCCTGCCGATCTTTCTGTCCTCTGCCTCAGTTACACAAAATTTAACGTTCTCCCATTGAACTGCCGCCCGCTCTCCGTCCTCGGGTATATGTCCCAGCAGTTCTATGACCATCGCACCGATGGTCTCAAAGGGCGAATTTTCATCAGGCTCTTTCCCGAGAGCCTTCATAACTTCCTCATAATCAGCGTTGCCTTCCATCTCGAAAACGCCTTCTGCTATCTTAGTTATCTCCTCTGGTTCGTCGTCATATTCATCTTCTATCTTGCCGACTATCGTTTCTATCAGATCTTCCAGCGTCACCACGCCCGCAGTACCGCCGTACTCGTCCACCGCCACAGCCATCTGTATCTTCTGGGCGGTCAGTTCCTTAAAAAGCTCCCCGCATTTCTGGCTTTCGGGCGCGAACACCACTTCACGCATGAAGTCTTTTACGGTCCTGTCCTCAGCATTCTCATGGAAAACCAGCGTCAGCAGGTCTTTTGCGTAGATAACGCCCTGTATGTCGTCAATGCTGTCCTTGTAGACGGGTATGCGCGAAAAGCCGCTCTCTATGGCAAGCGCCACCGCATCGCGTATGGGAGCGCTCTCCTCTATCGCGGCGACTTCTGTGCGGTGTGTCATAACTTCGCCTATCTCGATGTCATCAAACTCAAAGATATTGCTTATCATCTCCGCCTGACTTTCCTCGATAGCACCCGTTTCGTTGACCGCGTCCACCATCATCAGTATCTCTTCTTCGGTAACAGCATCATCTGCATTGACATTTTTTACACCGAATATCCTCAGCAGAGCTTTTGTCAGCACCCCGACGACTGCCTCCGCAGGCATAAAAAGCGTCAGCCAGCCGCAGTACAGACCTGCCGTCCTCAGCACAAAACCTTCGCCTGTTTTCCCGGCTGTGCAGAGCTTTTTCGGCACACCCATGCAGACCGTGCCGACCCACAATGTCAGAGCGGCGACCAGTACAGCCGCACCGCAGATGCCGCCTGCGATGTCAGAACCGCCCAACAGTCCTTTCAGCGCAGTTTTCAGCGGCGTGAAGCACCACCCGAACAGGCAGACCGTCTGCAAAGCTATCATCATAGTCCTTGCAGTCAGGTTCAGGTTCAGGAAACGCCCTGTCTGTTCCAGCATTTTCCTGAGCCTTTCAGCCCTCTTGTCATTTTCAGCCAGTTTTTTCAGGCGCGGGTCACTCATTTCCACTGCCGCGCATTCGCAGGCATAGAAAAAAGCAGTAAGCAGTCCGCAGACAGCTGCTGCCGCCGCACCGATGCACCCTCGATCGGGAATGTCCATCAGTCATCAATTTCCTTTCTTCATATATACTTTGGTCAATTACCAAAAAAGCTCCGTCACAGCCTGTGCAAGTTCTCGTTAACGGCATAGAGCGCCGCATGTGAAGCAATTCACAAAGCGGTGCAGACTGCTGTGAAAAAGCCAAAAAAATTCTCACTTGACCATATACCTCTATTATATAATATATATCATAACAAACATTCACCCGATTGTCAAGGCTATTTTCGGCAGTGAACACGATTTTTCTTACAACTTGCCAAAAACTTCCGTCAGTATAGGAGATTTTTATATATTTCCGCGTTTTTCAAAGAAAATTTACATTTGCGCCTTCCCATCTCCCTCACTTTACAAAGTAAACGAAACATGGTATAATATCAATATCGTGGTCATCCCGCCGACACACCGCAAAAACAGCGCTCTTACGGGGTCATGCGGCCGGTGAATATCTTTCCCCTCATGCGCGGGAGATATACAGCGCTCGCACATGCTTTGTTCACCGCATTTTCGGCGGCTGTGCTAAGGGGATAGTCGGATATGATCATTACTGCGCTTTCACATACACCGTTCAGTGAGCGCCGAAAGAAATAAGAGATGAGGTCACATGCAGGACCTGTCTGAAAAAGGAGAAAACAACGATGGCTTACAAAATACTTGTCGCTGAGGACGATGCGGATATTTGCGAGGTACTCAGGCTTTACCTTGAAAATGCGGGATTTACCGTCATGCTGGCAGAGAACGGCAGCCGCGCTTATGACCTTGTAATGTCCGAAAGACCCGACCTTGCCATATTTGACATAATGATGCCCGAAATGAACGGCTTTGAGCTGACAAAGCGGGTGCGTGTCACCAGCAGTATACCCATAATCTTCCTGTCTGCCATGAATGCTGACAGCGATAAGATACTGGGGCTGGACATCGGCGCTGATGACTACATCACAAAGCCGTTCAACCCGCTGGAAGTGGTGGCGAGGGTGCAGTCAAATCTGCGGCGCAAATATAAGCTGGACAATACGGCACAGCAGGGGAGCGAACTGCTGGTGGTCGGTGAACTTGCGCTGGATACCAAAAAGTTCAGCCTGCAAAAAAACGGCGAGGAGATACAGCTCACCCCCACCGAATTCAAGATACTTTCGACCCTTATGGAAAAGCCGGGGCGCGTGTTCACCAAAGCGCAGATATATGAGCGCATAAACGGTGAGTATTTTGAGAACAATGACAACACCATGATGGTGCATATCTCAAAACTGCGCGAAAAGCTGGGAGATGACGGCAAGAACCCCAAGTATCTGAAAACTGTGAGAGGGCTGGGCTATAAAATTGAAAAGAGTTAAAGAGAAGAAAAAACGCAGTCTTTCATTTTTTGTCATAAGCAATATCATACTCATGGTGCTTACGATAATACTGGCTGTCAATATCGAAGATTCGATAGCAGGCAAAATACTGCTGGACAAGCTCAAAAAGATGTATCTGGCAGACCATCCCGATGCCACCTACAAAATGGCGGCAGAAGCCATCATGCGCAACGAATTTACAAGTGAGATGCAGGACGTTATGTACAGCTACAATAATCTGTACATGATGATACAGCTGGTGGTCATAATCATTGTTATCGCCATTTTCAGCTGGATAATACTGCGAAAGGTGCATAAAGAGCTGAAGATATTCCAGGTCGCCATCAACAGCATATCCGATATTAATGTGCAGGAATGGGAGGTACTTGCCATAAACTCCGATATAAGGGAGTTTGACAGCATATGCAGCAGCTACAACAGAATGGTGACGAGACTGCGGGAAAGTGAGGCGACAAGAAGCAAGCTGGAAAGCCAGCGCAGACAGCTCACAGCAGATATATCGCACGACCTGAAAACGCCGATAACAGTCATACAGGGCTACGCAAAAGCCCTGAATGACGGTGTTGCAGACCCCGAAGCGGAGCGCAGGTATCTGGAAGCCATTTATACAAAGACTGAGATGATGGCTGAGCTTATCAACACTTTCCATGAGTATTCAAAGCTGGAACACCCGCGTTTCGGCTTTGATATGGCAGAAGGTGACCTCTGCGAGTATTTCCGCGAATACTTAGCCATGAAGTATGAGGAACTTGACCTGGCAGGATTTGAGCTTGAGGCTGACCTGCCCGAACACAGCATTCCTTTCAGGTTCGACCATACCCAGCTGAAACGTGTTTTTGAGAACCTTATCACCAATTCTTTCCGCCATAACAGCGCGGGCACAGCGATATTTGCTGATATTGCCGATGATGACAAGGCAGTGGTCATACACATCGGCGACAACGGGAAGGGCATACCTAAGGATATGCGCGATACTATTTTTGAGCCTTTCGTGGTGGGCAGCCGCTCCCGCACCGACAGCAAGGGTTCGGGGCTGGGACTTGCCATAAGCAAGCGCATAGTCGAGGCACACAGCGGCAGCATCACACTAAAAGATGATCCCGCAGGCAGGTGCAGTACACTTTATGAAATAGTTTTGAAAAAACCTGTCATAAGCTGAAAACTTTCATTAAAATATGACCGTTTACCATTTTCTTACTTGTTTTTACGAAATAATTGTGGTATAATTAGCTTTATAGTTTGTCCGAAAGTGCTTTCGGGCGATATACAGAACGCGGACAGCGTCCGGTACAATATTTTTTATGACTATCCCTTTAGCACACCAACTAAAAATGCGGTGAACAAAAGGATAATTGAGCGCCACATATCTTCCCCCACCTGCGGCGGGGGAAAGATATATGCCAAGAACCTTAAATTCTGTATAGCCGCTGTTTTTGTGGTGTGTCAGCGGGATAACCACAATTTTTTTTAGGAGAGTTAAGAAAATGGAAAAGACAAAAACGGAAAAGCGCAATTCCTTTTCAAGCTCACTGGGTTTCGTGCTTGCGGCGGCAGGTTCGGCGGTGGGTCTGGGAAATATCTGGCGTTTCCCCTACCTTGCGGCAAAAAACGGCGGCGGCATTTTTCTGGTCGTTTATCTGGTGCTGGCGGTGACCTTCGGCTTCACACTGCTGGTAACAGAAGTTTCTCTCGGCAGAAAGACAAAGCAGGGCTGTCTGACAGCCTACGGCGCACTTCACAAAAAGTCGGGCTGGATAGGCGTTTTCGCTGAGATAGTCCCATTTATGATACTGCCCTATTACTGCATAATAGGCGGCTGGGTGCTTAAATATTTCACAGTTTTCGCGGCGGGCGGCGGTGCAAAGGCGGCTGATGACAGCTATTTCGGCAATTTCATCACCGCACCCATATCACCCATCGTGTTCGATGTCATCTTCCTTGCGGCGACGGCTTTTGTTATCTACAATGGCGTAAACAAGGGCATAGAGGCGCTCAGCAAAGTGCTTATGCCGCTGCTTCTGCTGGCTATAATCGGCATAGCGATCTTCTCGCTGACCCTTAAAGGCGATGACGGCAGGACGGGTCTTGAGGGATTTAAGATATTTGTTGTGCCAAATATCGACGGCATGGGCGTGAAAGAATTTTTCATGGTAGTGCTTGATGCGATGGGACAGCTGTTTTACAGCATAAGCGTGGCGATGGGCATAATGGTAACATACGGCTCATATTTCCGCGATGACGACAACCTGATGAAGTCGGTCAACCGCATCGAGATATTCGATACGCTGGTGGCATTTCTCGCAGGCGTAATGATAATCCCATCGGTTTTCGCTTTTCTGGGAAAAGACGGTCTTTCCAATGCAGGTCCGGGACTGATGTTCGTGGCACTGCCTAAGGTTTTCAATGCTATGGGACCTGTCGGCAACTGGATAGGCGCGGCATTCTTCCTGATGGTGCTGTTCGCGGCGCTGACAAGCTCCATGTCCATACTGGAAGCCGTAGTTTCGGGTCTTATGGATAAGTTCAAGTGGTCAAGGACGAAAGCCGTTGTTATCGAGTCGGCAGCCGCACTGGTGCTGGGTGTCATCATCTGTATGGGCTATAATATATTCTATTTCGATATTAAGCTCCCCAACGGCAACAGCGCACAGATACTTGATATTTTCGACTATATCAGCAACAATATCCTCATGCCTGTTGTGGCAATAAGCACCTGCATACTTATCGGCTGGATAGCAAAGCCAAAGACCATCATCGACGAAGCCACTAAAAACGGCGAAAAATTCGGCAGACGCGGCATGTACATAGTGATGATAAAGATAATCGAACCTGTACTGCTGTTCATACTTCTGCTCGGCTCGTTTGGTCTGTTTTCAAAGAAATGATATGAATTATCCCTCGAAAGCTCGTCTTTCGGGGGATTTTTTGCGCCATTTTCCCACTAAAAAAGGAGAGCGCAAAGCTCTCCCATTTATCATCAGCTGTTATTATTCTTTCGCCCGATCTTTTTCAGCGCGATCATCGTCCCGCGCGCTATTGGTGAACACCGCCCTGCCATTTATGCGCCGCAGAAATAATGCAGGTCTATGCGGTATTCTTCGGGATATTTCGAGGGCATTCCCTCAGCGTGACACGCCTGTACTTCTGCGTACTGTCAAGCCTTGCGCCGTGACAGCATAACAGCCCGCGTATGCGCCGCATAAGTCCAACAGCGCCCGCAGCCTTTCACTGTAATTTATCCTCAGCAGAAAGGGGAGCGCAGATCCGCTCTTAAAGTTCTTTACGGACACGAACAGCGTGTCATCAAAATCACTTAAGGTTCTTGGCGTATATCTTTCCCCCGCCGCAGGCGGGGGAAAGATATACAATGCTCAATTATCCTTTTGTTTACCGCATTTTTAGTTGGTGTGCTAAAGGGATAGTCATAAAATCAAATAATACCTTCACAGCACGTTTTCTCAGTCTCTGGTGAACTCCTTGCGGTACTCACCGGGAGTTATCTCCTCATAACGCTTGAAAAGCTCGCACAGATACCCCGGGGTGCAGAAGCCCGTTTCCACCGCTATCTGCTCAATGGCTTTGTCCGTGTTCGCAAGGAGCGTTTTCGCTTCGCGTATGCGGCGTTTTGCCACATATTCGGTGGGGCGGCAGTCAAGGGATTTGCGGAAAAGCCTGCAAAGATGCTGCTTGCTCACCCCCGAAGCGTCACACAGCTGTTCGAGAGTTATCTTTTCGGGGTAGTTGTGGTTGATGTAGTCTATCGCCTTTACCAGCGGTCCCGAAGGCTCACTGCTCTCATACTCGCCCGTCAGCACCCTGTAAAAGTCTATCAGAAAATTGTACAGCATGCCCGATGCCCTGTAATTCCCGAATATCGTGTCACTGCTCAGCGCCTCATGCATCTTCATAAAATTGCTTTCCAGCACGTCCATCTCGCTCAGCTTAAAGACTTTCGCCTCAGTCATGCCGAATTCTTTGAGCATCCTGTCATAAGCGTAACCGCCCGCAGTTATCCAGTGGGTGTCCCATTCATCACCTGTGGTGTAGTATTCGTGCGGTACATCGGCAGGCAGGAAAAAGCCCATGTTAGGCGATATGCGATAGCTCGCGCCGCCCACGTTCAGCATGCCGCTGCCTTTGGTGCAGTAGATTATCTGCGGGTATCTGAAACCTTCGGGTCTGCTCACGTGAGATTGATACTCGTTCTGCCCGATGGTGATTATGTATATCGGAAGGCGCGTTTCTGTGCCTACTATGGGGTAATCGTCAAAGAACATCTGCGTAACCTCCTGAGGTTAATATTGTTATATTTATTCTACCACAAAATTCACCCATCGTCAAGTAAATTAGCTCGTTCGTGCAAATTTCCACTTTGTTAATAATTTTGAGGTGCAGTTTTTGTGCAGATCACCAAAAAACTGAAAAACTGTCATACCCTCTTGACAAGGAAAGTTGTCAGTGGTATAATACAACCATGACAAGGATAGTTGTCAAAAAGAAAAGCAAAGTTGTCAAAACGAAAACGATAATTGTCAAGAGGAAGGAAGACCATTATGTTTGGAACTATTACAGGAAACGAGATATTTACAGCAAGCAAGCGCAGGATAAACAAGCCTGAATTCACATCAAGGCTGACGGGCGATGCTGATGAGATAAGGCAGACCGCTCTTGCCTGCCTTGCAAGTCACGGCGTTGTCTACGGGCTGAAAAACAAGCAGAAGGAGTGTGTGTGCGCCTACTGCTTCGAGAAAGTGCCAGAGCCTGAGGGCAAGCACAAGCGCCTTGTTTTCAGGGCGAAATACAGGTCTGAGGGCACTGAGGATATAGATAATATCGAAGCCGAGTTCGTCAAGGTACTCCGTGCTGAACTTAAAGATATGCTTCTGTTCACAGGTGTACACTCCATCGAGTGGGAGGGTGAAGTCGTTACCGCAGAGGACCTCGAAAAAGAGATGGAGAGCAAATTCAGCACCGAAAACATCTTGTTTTTGATCTTTGGCGTGATGATAGGGCGCAGCATCGACAATTTGGCTGTGTGCCTCTGCCTTATAGCACTGGCGCTGGGCGTGATGTTCTGCCGTGATAAGTTCTCTTTCACATTCGGCACAAAAAAGAAAGAAAATGCCGACTCGTATAAAGAAAAGATATAGCACATAGAGAGGTGCGCTGATATGCCGCTAAAAAACCACCTAAAGGAAATGCGTGCCCGTCTTGGCGTTAATCAGGCTGAAATGGGCAAGCTGGCAGGCACTTCACGGCAGACCATCAGTCAGATAGAGAGGGGAGACTATTCCCCCTCAGTGACGCTGGCGCTGAAACTTGCCAAAATATGTAATGTAAAGGTAGAAGATATATTTGAGTATGAGGAGGAGAACAATGAGTAAAAACGTGAAACTGCTGCTTAAAGCGCTGGCAGTCGTGCTGGTGATGTTTGCACTGGGGTATGTTATGGGCAGACTGCTGGGCAAAGGCACAAAAGGTGTGGATCTTCCCGCACTGCTGAAAAAAGTCGATAATGAAGCCGCAGGCTTACTGCTGGGGGCGGCGCACCTGCTGTTCACGACAGTGCCGCTGATATGCGCCGCAGGGCAGTATTATTGCCTTAACAAAGCCGCCGCCAAATGGGACGGTGAGGACGAAGACTTCATCGACGACATCGAGGAACAGCTGAATGCCCCGATGAAACTGGTATCGGTCACGCAGATATTAAATCTGGTGCTTTTTTCCTGTTCAGCCTATTTTCTGATGGAGTCGAAAAAGTGGTACATGATCGTACTCACAGTGGTGTTCCTGGTGGGCGCGGTATGGCAGATGGTGCTTACAGAAAAGCTGGTCACACTGGAGAAAAAACTCAACCCCGAAAAGCAGGGTTCAGTCTTTGACCCTAAATTCCATGATAAATGGATGGAAAGCTGTGACGAAGCCCAGAAACAGATGATCTGGCGTGCGGGCTACGATGCTTTCCGCAAGGGCAATAATGCATGCCTTATCGTCTGGATGGCGGCAGCGCTGATTCAGCTGATATTCAGGACAGGCATAATGCCGATGATAAGCGTTGGTATCATCTGGCTTACGTTGAATATCGCTTACATAAACACCGCCGAAAAGCTGGAGCGCCGCAAATAATGACATAACAGCCATAAAAAATAGTCGGAGAACGCATTGTCCTCCGACCGTTTTTTTATCAGAATTTTCCGTGACTTCCGCCGAATGAACTTCCCGAAGAGTGGCTGTGAGTGGTCGAACCGCCGCCCCCTCCGCTTTTTTCAGCGGGCGGAATGTACTCGCGGTGAACGTCCCTGTAAAGGAACGTATCACGGTTGACAGTCAGTTTGAAGCTGTTCTGCCTGATATAGTCGTCAGCCCCGTGCTGCATCGAAACGCTGGTAAGCTGTGCCTTGATGGACTGTGCATATATCAGCCCTATCAGCAGACCTCCGCCGATGGAGATAAGCACCCATACCATCGGCAGTTTGCCCTTTACCCTGTGGGTAGTGTCGTAAGGTGTGCCTTTTTCCCATTCCTGTATGAACTGTTCACTGATGTCGGCGTATTCGTCAAAAGCATCATAGTACTTGTTTTTGCCAAGTTCGGGCTTTATCTGCTTTATCAGATATTCCTGACCGTAATCGGTAAATATCTTTATTCCCGAACCGTGAGTGCATATAGCCCAGTCCCTGTCCTCCATCGAAAGCATCAGCATAAAGCCGTCTTTTTCAGACCCCTGACCCATGCCGTTGTAAGCGAAGTAGTCATCAGCAAAAAGCTCGATGTCATTCCCTTCATAGGCATTAACGGTGAGTATGCAAACGTCCACATCATGTTCATCGCTTATCTTTTCCAGCTTAGTAAGCAGATTTGCTTCCTCCGAGTCGGAAAGAATATCAGCCGCATCGTAAAGCAGAGGTTTCTGACGCTCTTCAGGAACAGTGTTTTTGGTATAATATTCATTAGGTATCAGCTGTTCTTCCGCAAAGGCTGTAACAGCCCCGCCCAGCAGCATGACCGACGCAGCCAGCGCTGCAAATGCTCTCTTCATCATGCCGCCCCCTTACCTGAAAAACAGCCATGCGACTGCATAAATGGCTATTCCCGCGATAATGCTCGCTATCAGGAAACTTCTTCTGTAAAGTCCCTTGTCGCAGGGCAGATTGCCCACGAATTTGCCTGTCTGACCGTTCATGCCGAACAGGTATGTACTGCCGTTCCAGCTTGTGGTCAGCACCCACACGGGGTACAGCGCATACTTTGCTTTAGCGTTATGCAGTCTTAGATTGTCGCCCTCTTTGATGACACTTGTATAGCCCTGCACAGTGTTCCTGAAAGCCTCATCAATGCTCACTTTCGCACGTTCGTTCGCCCTTGCGGTGGAATTGTCAGCGCTCACATCGTACTTGTCAGCCAGATACCCTGCCAGATAAGCCGTCTGAAAAGGCACAGCACCGCTGAAATCAAAAGGTCCCACCGACTCCATCAGGTCATCGGGCATCTTGCTCGAACCGTCAACAGGTATATTGTCAAAGCCGATCTTACCCTCGCGGTAAACCGAGAAATACTCTGTTTCAGTCACTCTGTAATTGCCCTCTGTGTGGGAATGGCTTCTGCTGCACTTGTATCTCACGCCGCCGTCAGCATCAGCATCGAACAGCCAGAAAGGTACATATATGCCCTTCACCTCGTCCAGATGGTTCTGTTCCTTGAAAACTTTCGGCAAAAACTTTTTGCCCACCAGATGCTTTTTCAGCCCTTCGACAGCCGCATTTTTGTCCACCTTGAAAGGTATGACATAATCGGGTTTGAGCGTCCCGCGAAACTGCCCCGTCATTACCACAGGGTTGTCGCAGTAGGGACATTTCGTAGCACCCATATTCTCGTCCCCGACTATCTCGCCGCCGCAGGACTGACACGAGTACACCCTCAGATGATCGGTCTCACCCTCCTGCCACTCAGATGCTTCGGGATTCCAGTCCAGCTGATCGTTGCCGTCAGTCGAAAGATCCTCGTCATACGCCAGCAGAGCGTCCATCTCAAATTCGGTGTCGCAGTAGGGGCATTTCATTTTCTGCACCTGCGAGTTGAATTCTATCGCTCCAGCGCAGCAAGGACATTTATATTCTTGTACCGCCATGCAAGTATTCTCCAATCAAAGCTAAATTACCCTGTTGCGGGTCAGCAAACAAAGCAATTGCAGAGATGCTCCCATCTCTGCAACCGCGTGAATGATCTTAAAAACTGTTATCAGTTAGCGTCGTTCTCGTCAAAAATATCGCCGCACTCAGGGCAGAACTTAGGCGGGTGAGCAGGATCTTCGGGAGTCCAGCCGCACTTGTCGCACTTGTACAGCTTTGCACCTGCGGGCTTCTTAGCGCCGCAGTTCTGGCAGAATTTGCCCTGATTTACAGTGCCGCAGCTGCAAGTCCAGCCGTTGTCCTCTGCGGGCTTTGGTGAGCCGCAGTTCTGGCAGAACTTGCTGGTGTTGACAGTGCCGCAGCTGCAAGTCCAGCTGCCTGCTGCGGGGTTCAGTGCAGGCTGAACATTCTGCTGCTGAGCCTGCTGCTGTGCCTGCTGCATCTGCTGCTGCTGACCCATAGCGAACAGGTTCTGAGCGTTCATGCCGCCTGCCTGCTGAGCCATACCCATACCCATGAAGCCTGTCATAGCGCCTGCCGAGTTGCTGGCAGCAGCCTTCATAGCCTCAGCCTGTGCGCCTACCATAGTAGCTGCCGCATAGGTGGGGTTCTGCATCATAGCTATGCGCTGAGCCTCCTTTATCATGTCCTGATCTTCCTTAGGCAGGTTCAGAGCCTTTATAGCGACTTCAATGACCTCGATACCCATGTTCTTGCCCCAGGTATCAGCCAGTGCCTCATTGACAGCGTTCTTGAGTTCCTGCTTCTTGCCGGGTATCTGGTTGGGTCTCAGTTCCATATCAGACAAGGTGGAGAATGCAGGTGTCAGCGCGTCGATGAACTCAGCCTTCATTCTGGGTGCGATGGTTTCTCTTCTGTACTCATATGCCTGGTTGCCGCAGATATTTGTGTAGAACAGCAGCGGGTCAACTATCTGGAAAGTGTACATACCGCTGCACTTGATCTGTACATCTATATCAAGACCGATCTTCGAGTCAACAACTCTGAAAGGAACGGTTTCGGGTGTGCCGAACAGGTTGTTGGAGATCTGCTTGGTGTTGAAATAATAAACTCTCTGATCCTTTCCTGGATCGCCGCCGTAGGATATACGCTGACCGATCTGCTTGAAAGTATCCTTGATCTTCTGACCCAGCTTGCCGTCAGCGAACAGTGAGGGAGTGCCCAGCTCAAAAGTATATCTGCCGGGGCGGTTGCAGACTTCGATGATAGCGCCGTCCTCAACTATTATCATGGTCTGACCGTCAGCAACAGCTATGCCCGAACCTGCAGTGATGATGTTGTCATTGCCCTTAGTGTTCTGACCGCGCTTTGTTACTACCTTCTGACCCTTTACCATCAGCACGTCATCGGGAAGTGCCTCGCAATAAAAGTATTCTTTCCACTGATCTGCCATTGTACCGCCGACTGCGCCGATGGCTGCCATAATAAGTCCCATAGATAGACCCTCCTTGAAAATGATTGATATTATATTTTTACAGATATTATATTCGGGGCATAAAGCCCATTATTTACCTCTTCATATCCGACGACCCGTACCTTTTTTTGAGCAGGGATCTGAATTTTGTTTCTGCGGCAGATAGGGCTGAGAATCTATCAGGTGCATAAGCACCGTCATCGTGCCGACTATGACCAGCCACCCTGCCAGCGCCACCCAGAAGAACCACAGCGGCACACCCGGAAAACGGTGCAGTACCAGCAGTATCACCGCAGGTATCGCTCCCCACAGGTCATGCAGGAGATTGACCATATAAGACCGAAACAAGGCACTCAACCTTATCCCTCCGTTCACAGAAATTACATTAAAGAAATTGATTTGTTCAATATCTTACTTTAATATTATAACATATAATTTCATTAATTGCAATACCTTTTGACAAATTATTTTAAATATATTGACTGACTGTTAAGCATCAGCAGACCCGCTCCCTTTCGCGTCATATGTCCCTGCGGCTGACGTCGCACGCCGCATGCCGCATCAGCTACGCAGACCACTGTAAAGTCTAAGGTTCAAGCATGACCTTGTTTCCGTCGCTGTCCACCACAACTATGTTTTTGAGACTGCTTCTGCTGAAATCATTCCCGACCTTCGTACTTACGGTGATATTGCGTGTAACATACGGCGTTACGATAACGCTCTTCATGTCGATGTAGTTGCCGTTTGCCTTTTCCGAACCGTTGTAGTAAACGTACAGATCAGGCCATGCGAAGTCGGTCTCATCATTGTATACACTCAGGCTGACGGTCAGTCTGCCGTTCTTTATCTCGGCAGAGGTCACATTTATCTCCAGCGAGTCGAGGCTTTTCTCATTCCAGCCCGTCACCGTGCCGTCGCCCAGCATGGGGTCTTTTGCCGAAAGGTAGCTGGAGTTCACATAGCCGTAAGTGTTGTCATAGAGTGCATAGTACCACGCATAGCTTCCCGTGTACCACACTTTTATCTCGGTGCAGTCGGGTATCAGCGCCAGCTGTTTTGATGATGATGACTTCTCTTCTCTCAGCGCCAGCGAGTCACCGCCCGTATTTACGAACATCGTCCCCTTGTCAGTGTAGTCCAGCGCTTTGCCCTCAGTTGCACCGCATACCGAGCATGTCTTTGGCGTTGTGAGCGTAGCGCTCACCCAAGTGTGGCCCAGCGCCTTGCCTTTGGTCTCGCCGCAGTTCTCGCAAGTCTCAGGCTCAGTGCAGGTGGCAGCTTTCCACTTGTGACCGATGGGTTCGCCCTCAGTCGCCTTGCAGACAGTGCATGTCTTTGGCTTTGTGCAGGTAGCTTCTTTCCACTTGTGACCTGTCGCGTCCTTGCCCACCAGCCCGCAGACTTCGCAGTACTGAGGTTCTTCGCAGGTAGCTTCCTTCCACTTGTGCCCGATCGCCTCACCCTCTGTCTTTCCGCAGACAGAGCATGTCTTGGGCATCGTACAGGTGGCTTGCATAAAGGTATGCGGGAGCTTTTCGCCGTCTTCCAAGCCGCAGACCGTGCATCGTCTGGGGTGGGCACATGTTGCGGGCTCAAATGTGTGGTCGGCAGTCGTGCCGCGCGTCTTGCCGCATTTTGTGCATGTTGACGGTCTTGTGCAAGTTGCCGCCGACCAGCTGTGCAGGCAGATGGTCTTTGTGAAAAACAGCGCACCGATGCCCAGTATGAAACAAAGAGTCAGCCCGATGGTCAGCGCAGCCCTTTTTGTCGCCTTTGAGAGCTGAGGCTGTTCCTTTGGGGCTTTTGCCTGTTTCCGTGTTTTTTGCGGCTGTTTATTGCCGCTCCTGCCGTTCTCCGCATTCGCTCCTGAGTGCTGTTTCTGCGGACGGACGGGTCTCCTTTCGGGCTTTGCGGGCGCAGGTCTTACCACAAATTCGTCCGCAGGGTCGCCCGGTCTTATGAATACGCTGTCGGTTATATCGAATTTCTCGGGCGGAGTTTCCTTCACTTTCCCGCCGTTATTTTTTATGATCGGTGCAGGCAGAGCTTTATCGCCCTTATCGCTGTCACCGCCTTCCTGCGGCTTATCCGTGTTTTCATCGGAGCTTTCGCTGTTATCAAGTGCCGCCAGAAATTCTTTCGCCGACTGTATGCGGTCGGCAGGGTCGAAAGCACAGCACCGCATGACCGCTTTTTTCAGCTTTTCACTGCCGTTCTCGGGCTCATCGAACACCTTTCCGCTGAGCCGCCCAAAAATGGCGCTGTCAATGGCGTTGCGGTTGTCGCCGCTTTTCACCATCGGCAGACGGTTGCCGTTCAGCAGATAGTAGAGCGTTATGCCCAGCGAATAAATATCAGCCGCCGCGCCGTAGTGCTGTTCATTGGGTGTTCTTGCGTTCCACACCTCGGGTGCCATGAACGGCTGTGTGCCCACAAAAGTCGCAAAGCTCGCCGACTGTGTCTGCTTAGCTATGCCAAAATCTCCCAGATAGAACTCGCCGTTGTCGTCAACATAGATATTGTCGGGCTTTATGTCGCGGTGCAGCATGTTTTTCTCCTGCATCGCCAGAAGTGCCGTGCCTATATCCCGCGCCAGCTTTTCTATCTCTGAGGGTGCCAGCACTCCTTTTTCGTTTATGTACTCGGTCAGGGTCTTATAGTACTCCATCTGTATCATTACATCGAAGCCTATCACCTCGCCGTCGTCGTTGGTGAAATCACGGTAGGTATGGTTTATGCAGTGTACAAGATGCGGCTTGTCGCCCAGCAGGTACATATTCTGTATCTCTTTTGAGACCTGCTCCTTGCGCTCGTCCATTTCCTGCTCACGGCTCTCGCGTGTGACATTCACGCTCCTGTCGGGTATGATCGAAAGTGCCTTTACCGCACAGTACCTCACCTGCCCGTAAAGCTCCTGTCTGAATTTGTACACTTTGCCCGAACCGCCGCTGCCCAGATAGCAGTCTTTGTACCAGTTCTCCCACAGCGGCTCATAGGAAGTCAGTCTCTCGCCAATATCTTTCATACTCTTCCCCCCGATTCGTTTACTTTCCCGTTTATCACAAACATTATAGCATAAACCCGCCTTTTTTTCAAGCAGAGCGCCCAACTTTCATTATTCTTTCACCCATTAAGCACACTTCGCAACCTGCTGTGGAAAAAGTGCGCATTTGCGGTGCATAAGCATATCATACGCACACGAAGTCTGTGTGCTGCGCGGAGATTTTCAATAGCAATCCAACTATTTAAATTTATGATTATCCCCCTGACGGTTCTTGGCGTATATTTTTCCCCCGCCGCAGGCGGGGGAAAAATATGGGGCGCTCAATTATCCTTTTGTTTACCGCATTTTTAGTTGGTGTGCTAAAGTAATAGTCATATTTAATTTCACAAAATCCAGTCGCAAAAGCTCGGATCTATGGATTTTGTGACTGGATTTTGTCTGAATTTTAAGGCGGATTGCTATGGGCTGTTCGTCCCTCAGGACTTGTGCTTTGTTGTCAACTTTCATAAAAATATTAAAAAAAATAAAAAGTTGCTGAAAAGTACTTGTAATTTTTGGGGAAGTGGTGTATAATCAATATGTATGTTAAAATAATTTTCGGAGGAGTTTTTATATGAGTGGTTTACAATTCACACTGGCTCAGCTGCTATCGAGCAATATCCCGCCCGATCAGACGGATCTCGGCGGTGAGACCATCGCATCTGTTGTAATAACAGGTATCTCGGTGGTTTTCATCGGTCTGATAATTCTGATCGTACTGGTCACGCTCTACGGCAAGATTTTTGAGGGCATCAACAAAAGCGCAGAGGCAAAAGCCAAAGCAAAGGCTGAAGCTGAGGCTAAGGCAAAAGCTGCCAAAGCGGAGGCTGAGGTCAAGGCAGCACCCGCAGCACCCGCTCCCGCACCTGTCGTTGAAAACGGCATAGAGGAGGAAACAGTGGCTGCGATAATGGGCGCACTTTCGGCTATGTACGCAGGCAGCGGCAAAAAGCCTGTGCTTAAAGGCGTAAAGGCTGCCAAACCGAGAAGGTCGGCGTGGTCTGCCGCAGGCGTTATGGAAAACACACGCCCGTTTTAGCTTTGGAAAGGAACGTGATCTTTTAAAATGGCTATAATTCAATCGTTTTTGGACACTCTGGCTCAGCTGGCTCAGGAATCGGGCTTTGCAGGCTTCTTTGCAGACGGCGGCTGGAAAAATATCATAATGATACTGATCTCATTCGTGTTCATGTATCTGGCAGTTGCAAAGGGCTTTGAGCCGCTGCTGCTGCTCCCCATATCATTCGGCATGCTGCTGACTAACCTGCCTTTCGCTGAGATGTACCACCCCGAATTCTGGAACTATGTGGACGATTTCAAAGAGGATGCAGGCACGGTCAATGACCACTACATAGACTATCAACGGATACTCGAACACGGAGGTCTGCTGGACATACTCTACATGGGCGTAAAACTCCAGATATATCCTCCGCTGATATTCCTGGGCATCGGCGCGATGACCGACTTCGGCCCGCTGATAGCTTCTCCCAAGAGCTTCCTGCTGGGTGCTGCTGCACAGGGCGGTATCTTCTTCACTTTCGTAGGCGCAGCTATCCTCAACATGAGTGCTGCTGACTGCGCGTCCATCGCTATCATCGGCGGTGCTGACGGTCCTACTTCCATCTACGTTTCTTCCAAGCTGCTGACCACCAACAGTGCGAACTCCGTTGGTACTATCGCGCTGGCAGCTTACACCTACATGGCACTCGTTCCTATCATTCAGCCTCCTATAATGAGGGCGCTGACCACAAAGAAGGAGCGTTCGGTAGTAATGGGTCAGCTGAGACCTGTTTCAAGGCTCGAAAAGCTGATATTCCCTGTACTGGTAACTCTTATCATCGCGCTGATGATACCGTCTGCTGCACCTCTGGTAGGTATGCTGATGTTCGGCAACCTGCTCAAGGAGAGCGGCTGCTGCGACCGTCTGGTAAAGACCGCACAGAACGAACTGATGAACATTATCACGATTTTCCTGGGCGTTACCGTTGGTGCTACCACACAGGCTGACAAGGTAATAAGCGTTGACTTCGGCAAGGTAATGCTGCTGGGCGTAGTTGCGTTCTCGCTGGGTACTGCATGCGGTATTCTGCTGGGCAAACTGATGTATGTTGTCTCGGGCGGCAAGATCAATCCTCTGATCGGTTCTGCGGGCGTTTCCGCTGTTCCTATGGCGGCAAGAATTTCCCAGAAGGTCGGACAGGAAGAAGTTCCCACAAACTATCTGCTGATGCACGCTATGGGTCCGAACGTTGCGGGCGTTATAGGTTCGGCAGTTGCTGCGGGCGTTCTGCTGGCTATCGTTAAGTAATTTTCAAAACTGCGGCGCTTCTGCTTTGTCAGAAGTCCCGCAGTTTTTTTATTTCACAATGCGAAATGTGAGGTGATGGCTGTGCCGTCAAGCAAACATTATCTTGAATTTATTTTGGAAATGCTGTCAGATACGGAAGAGATCTCATACAGACCCATGATGGGTGAGTACATCATATACTGTCGCGGGAAGGTCGTAGGCGGGATATATGATGACCGCTTTTTGGTGAAAAAAACAAGATCTGCCGCACTGATGATGCCCGATGCGCCGCCGGAACTGCCATACGATGGCGCAAAAGAGATGCTGCTTGTGGAAAATGCTGACTCGAAAGAGTTTCTGCGCGAACTTCTGCCTGCCATAGCCGATGACCTGCCCGCTCCCAAAAAGCGGAAAAAATAAGCTGACTGAGTTTTTTCTCATATCTTTCCATTTTCAGCTGATGCGCATAATCGCTGAAAGGCTGTCAATAATATTTATGCCATGAAATTTCAAACAAAGGCAAAGAAAGGAAAGATCACCATGAAGAAATATCTTGCAGTGACCCTCTGTGCGCTGTCTGCGGCGGCAGTTGTGACAGCCTGCGCGGCGGGCGACAGGAACGACTCTGACTACAAGCAGGGCAATTACGAAGAAAGCGCCCCCGCGACCACCACCCGCGAAACTGCGGCGACTTCCCGCAAGGCGACGAGCCGCGCCGAAAGCTCCCGCCGAGATGACTCATCGTCAAGGCGCGATACGTCGTCCAAAAGGCGCGATAACTCGTCCCGCCGCGACGACTCGAACGATGTTATGAGCCGTGTGGGTGAGGGCATCGACGATGTTATCAGCGGCGGCGGTGAAGTGATAGACGACACCCTCGATACAGGCAGGGAAGTCGTTGACGACATCTTTGAATAAAGCAGAAAGCGCAGCCCCGAAAGCTGCGCTTTTTACATACCTTATGCCTTGCCGCCAAAGCCCTGCACGCTGTTGAAGCGCCGCCATTCATCGGCGGAGAGGTCAGCACCGCGCGGCACTGCGCCTGTGCTTTCGGCAGGTGAAGCCGCCTGCCCGTGCGACACCTCTGCCGCCGCGAAAGTGCGCCCGCCGCACTCGTTCACCGCCCTTTCAAGCGTCTGAAAATTCCCGATGTTCTGTTTCATCAGCATTTTCCTCAGTTCGGGTGAAAGGCTCGCGAAAAATTCGCGGCTCTCCCTGTCGCGGCTGAGAAGTTCAGTCAGTTTGCTTTCCGTAAAAAACACCTCCATAAAAAAATACCGAGGTCGCCCTCGGTATGATTATGTGCGTTTTTTCAGCGATTATTCGCCTTTTGACGGGCATATCTCCCGCAGGGGACAGCCGCCGCATTTCGGACTGCGTGCTGTGCAGTATTCACGCCCGAACATCACCAGCCTGTGGCAGAAATCGCTGCTCTTATCGGGAGGAAGAATTTTCCAAAGTTCAGCTTCCACCTTTGCAGGTTCTTTGCTCTTCACCAGCCCCAGTCTGCCTGTTATGCGTATGCAGTGGGTATCGGTGACGACTGCGGGCTTGTGGTAGATATCACCCATTATGAGGTTTGCAGTCTTGCGCCCGATACCGCTCAGTTTGGTAAGTTCTTCCAGCGTATCGGGAAGCGTGCTGTTGTAGCCGTCCCTCAGCTGAATGCACATCTCCTTGATGGACTTCGCTTTTGTCTTATACAGACCGCAGGGCTTGACTATCTCTTCGATGTCTGCTATGTCGGCATCGGCAAACTCTTCTATCGACCTGTACTTTGCAAACAGGTCTTTCGTGACGATATTCACCCGCGCATCGGTACACTGGGCTGAAAGTCTGGTAGCTATCAGCAGTTCGTGGGGCTTGGTGTAGATAAGTGAACAGACCGCGCCCGGATACTGCTTTTCAAGAAGTTCTATCGCCTGTACTGCCAGTTCTTTTTTCTGTTTGATGGTCATTCTCTCACTCCCATATAGCAATGCGATTTAATATATTATGGTTATCCCTTTAAGACATCACTGAGAATAAAGGTATACTCCCAATTTTTATGTGTATTGCTGATGATACAAAATGGCTGTTCTTTCGTATTGTTCCCCCGCCTTCGGCGGGGGAACAATACACAACCAAATTGGGA
>NZ_CACWPP010000009.1 GCF_902762735.1 uncultured Ruminococcus sp. | reverse complement strand
CCGCCGCACACATTCATACATGACCCCGCCTGCCCGTACCTGAGTCCGTCACTGCAAAGCGGAGCGTCAGCCATGCACAATTATTCTCTGGTTATCTCCAGTACCTCGAACTTTATCAAGCCCGCAGGTGCTTCGACCTCAAAAACATCGCCGACTTTCTTGCGCAGTGCCGCCTTGCCTATCGGGCTTTCATCGGAGATCTTGCCGTTGTCAGGGTCAGACTCGGTAGAACCCACTATCTGTAAGGACTCTATCTCGTCCAGCTCCAGATCTTTCAGCTTGACATAAGAGCCGACACCTATCTCATGTACCGATACTTCGTCATCGTCAACGACAGTCGCGTTGGAGATGAGTATTTCCAGTTCGTTGATGCGCGATTCCAGTATCGCCTGTTCGTTCTTCGCTTCATCGTACTCAGCGTTCTCGGAGAGGTCGCCGAATGAACGAGCTTCTTTCAGTTTCTGCGCAACTTCCTTACGCTTGACAGTAACCAGATATTCCTTTTCCTCGACCAGTTTCGCGTAACCTGCTTTTGATACAGTCTTGTTGATTTCCATAGATTCATACACTCCTATTCAAGATCGTTAAGACTCCCGCAGGCATGCCCCGCGCAAGTCAGTTTTTCAAGGTCATTATCAAATTAATATTATACTATACTTTTGCATTTTTGTCAAGCATTTCATTCAACCGAACAGGTAAGATCGCCGTACATAAAAAGAAAAGTGTCTGCCCGATATAACGATAGCAGACACCATCATGGATGATATTGTCATTATCCCAATTTGGTTGTGTATTGTTCCCCCGCCGAAGGCGGGGGAACAATACGAAAGAACAGCCATTTTGTATCATCAGCAATACATATCAAAATCGGGAGTTGTCATTCTTTAGTGATAAACTTTGAAATATCGACCTCTTTGCCGTCGCTCCACAGCCTTTCCAGCTTGTACTGATCGCGTGTTTCCTTGTTGAAAACATGTACCACAATATCGCGGTAGTCAAGCACTATCCAGTTGTTCGGACCGTACCCCTCAGTGTGGTGCGGCTCAAGCCCCATCTGTGACAGCTTGAACTCGACTTCCTCAGCCATAGCCTTAGTCTGCACCGAAGAACCGCCGTTTGCTATCACGAAATAGTCCGCCAGTATGGTCAGGTCTCCAATGCCTATCGCCTGTATATCCTCACCGCGCTTTGAGTCAAGCGCCTTTACTATTATTTCCAGCTTCTGCTCGGTAGTTATCTCAGCCATATTATTCCTCCTGCTCATCATATCGGCAGCTCCCTGCCTTCAACGGTAATTATACCATACTTCGGGGGCATTGTCAACATTTTCCCTTTTCGGAATTATCAGCGCTCCCCCTCAGCATCACCCATCAGCCTCCGCAGTTATCTTGTACCTACTTTCTGTACTTTATGTACTCATTATACGCCTCTAACGTAGAAGGCGGTATGCTGTTGCCCTTGCTTACCGAATCCCCTATCGAAAAGCGAAGCGCCTCGCACATCGCCCTTTCAAGACCCTTATCAGCCAGCTTCCTCATTCGACCCACATCTTTATGATCGCGGTCAGCCGAGATAAGGTCAGCCATATAAATTATCACCGCCAGCCTGCTCATGCCGCCCGCCGCAGTTATTTTCTGTACTTTATGTACTCGTTATACGCCTCTGCCGCAGTTATTTTCTGTACTTTATATACTCGTTATACGCCTCTAACGTAGAAGGCGGTATGCTGTTGCCCTTGCTGACCGAATCCCCTATCGAAAAGCGAAGCGCCTCGCACATCGCCCTTTCAAGACCCTTATCCGCCAGCTTCCTCATTCGACCCACATCTTTATAATCGCGGTCAGCCGAAATAAGGTCAGCCATATAAATTATCACCGCAAGCCTGCTCATGCCGCCCGCCGCAACAGTGTGCCAGCGTATCGCCCAGATTATCTCGGGGTCGTGTATGTCGAACAGTTCCTGCACCAGCTCAGCCCCCGCTATCGCATGGAAAAGCGGCACAGACTTCGTTTCTATCTCATGTACCTCCAGTCCCGACTGCTTCACCAGTTCAAGCTGTTCCTCCGCAGGCAGTTCCTTCGCGATGTCGTGCAGAAGCCCCGCCGTGTACGCCTTGTCACAGTCACAGTCATACTTCTTTGCCAACTCCACCGCAGATGCCGCCACATTCAGCGAATGGGTGTACCGTTTTTTGGATAGATGTTCTCTCAGATATTTCTTGTAAATGCCAATTTGCTTAGTTTCTTTCAATTCAGACCCTCTTGCTTTCTATACAGCCCCCTGCTGCGTATATAGTCAGTCACCTTTTCATCTAAAAGCCCCGCGCAGTCACCGCCCGATGCCAGCATTTCCCGCACCTGCGAACTGGAGATCTCCAGCGCTCCCACAGGCACTAACTTCACCTCTCCGCCGACCGCTCTCAGCCTTTCCGCCGCCGCTTCCAGTTCAGCGTCATCGCCGTCATACCGCGTCATACAGATTATGCCCGCCAGCGTAAGTATCTCCTCATAGCAGTACCATTTGTGAAAACTTGTCAGCATGTCACTGCCCATTATGAACCACAGCCTGTCATCGGGATACAGCTTGTGCATCTCCCGCAGAGTTATCACCGAGTAGCTTAACCCCTCGCGCTTTATCTCAAAGTCACTGACCTCCACACCGTCAAGCCCGCTGACAGCCAGCCTGCACATCGCCAGCCTGTCCTCGCCCGATACCAGATCTTTCGCCTGCTTGTGCGGCGGTATCCTGTCAGGCAGAACTATCACCCTGTCAAGCCCGCAGTGCTTCTTCGCCATTTTCAAAAGCCGCACATGACCCTTGTGTATCGGGTCGAAAGTGCCGCCGTAAATGCCGATGTTCACTTCGATTTGAACCTTATCACAGGTTCTTCCTCGTTGCGCTTGTACAGCACCAGATTTGAACCGATGACCTGCACCACCTCAGCGCCTATCGCCTCAGCCAGTTCCTCAGCGGCTTCCCTCGCGGTGTACAGCGAGTTGTCCAGCACCTTCACCTTGATTATCTCGTGTACACGCAGATAATCGTCTATCTGCGCCGTCTGCGCATCGTTCATACCGCCCTTTCCTATCTGGAAAGAAGGCTTCATCTTCATGGCTATGCTTTTTAATTCTGCTCTCTGCTTAGTTGTTATCATATTTTTTCCTTTCGTCATATATCCCGATGCCGCACCGTAATATCAGTGTGAGCCGCCATCTGCCGCTTCATCGGCACACGCATTCTCCCACGAGATGTCCCGCCGCACCATCAGTATGTTTTTCTTCGCTTCATCATTATATTATACCACATTCCATAAAAAAAGTCTACCCTTTTCAGGCAGACTTTTTTGATTGGGTGAGAGCCTCCGAAGAGGTTATGGAAAACAATATCTGATATTCTTTGATCTGATCCACATTATCATATAAATTTGACCTCTATCCCACTTCCTTCAAATTCTTCTATTATTGACTGTTGTTTATCCTCTGGAACATTTCTTAGATGCAACTCTTTTATACTACCAGATTGTTTTATAAAGCTTATATCAAAATTATCAAAATCATTCACCAAAATCCATAAATAACTTAACTTAGGTAAATCGGTTACAGATTGAAAATTATTGAGAGAATTACAAGTTATATACAACTTCTCTAATTTTTTCAATTGATTTATGTTTTCACAATCAAGATCATTAGATGTACAGATATGAAGGGTATTTAATTCATGTAATGAAATGATATAAGATAAATCGCTGGTATCAGAATTTCTCAAATCTAAAACCTTTAAGCCACTAAATTTTTTTAATTCGGACAGATTTGAGCAATCTTCGATATATAATTCTTCAAGATTCTGATTTTCAAAAATACTGAGATTTTCAAGCTTAAAAAAGCACCAGAATCTCTTTAAATTTTTACAATATTTAATTTTATCCAGATCCTCTTCCGTTGCATAAACACTATCAATATCATCAATTCTATGAAGCGCTGGGTATTGATGAGGGTAACCATCTGGGCTAAGGTCACGAATATAAATAAATACCGGTTTACCTAAAACTGTTGTAAACAATTTCAGTACTACAATTGCTGATATAAGAATAAAAATAACGGTTGCTCTTACTAATTTCGCTCGTTTCATATTATCACCTTAATTATAAAATGTGGTTATATAATCAACGGCTCAATATTACTTTGAGCCATTGATCGGTTCATATTCTTCATTCTTCTGTTCCTTTCTCATTGTGCCTTTGTCCTCTTTTTTGAGAATAACAGTTATATTATACCACATTCCCCCCATTCGCACAAGTAAAAAAACGTACAATTCACATCACCTTTCGGCTTTAAAATATATTTTGTGAATATTTTTATACACTTCCGCAGAAAGAGTGATTTTTAATTAGTTTATAACCTTATTTCTACACAGTGATTTCGACATACAATTGTGTATTTTGCTCAAAGTGTTTGTTACTTTTATCGAAATTGTAAAAAACTATTGTAAAAACTTTTAAAAGATGGTATAATATCAGTGGGTTAATATGGTTGTTTATACTATCATCTTTACAGGAAGGTGAAAACAATGGGTAAAAAGATGGATAAAAAAAATGATCTGCTTGAAAACCGCTTGTTCGACGGCTTTTCAGACACTTCCGACAGACGTTATCTGTACATCTGCGATATGAGCAGTAATGTCACAAGATGGTCGCGCAGTGCTGTGGAGTATTTCGGTTTTCCGGGGGAATATATGGATAACGCCGCAGGAAAATGGGCTGACCATATCCACCCCGATGACAGACAGCGCTATTTAGAAGACATCAGCCAGGTTTTCTCAGGCAAAAAAGACAGGCATGACCTTGATTACAGGGCGATGAACAAGGACGGCGACTACGTTATCTGTACCTGCCGCGGCAACGTGATGCGCGGCTCTGACGGCGAACCCGATATATTCATCGGCACGATCGAAAATCATGGTATCTCTGACAGGGTCGATGCGGCTTCGGGGCTTTATAACGTCTATGAGTTTTTGCAGTACATACGTGACCTCAAGTCACAGGGCAAAACAGGTCTTGAACTGCTCATCGGCATCAACTGCTTCTCAGAGGTCAATGACATGTACGGTCACAATTTCGGCGACAGAGTGCTTAAAGAAGTCGGACGTGTGCTTGTTAACGTCCTGGGCGGCAGAAGCAAAGTCTACCGCATGGACGGCGTAAGGTTCGCGTTCGCGCTGACTGATACGGCGGTAGGGTATATCTATGAGCTTTACCGCAAGATCCAGTTTGAAATGAAGTATAACGTGTTCGTTGACGGCATACGCATACCTGTCAGCATATCGGCAGGCGCAGTGGTGCTTGACGGTGACTATGACGAGTTCTCGGTGCAGAGCAGTGCGCGTTATGCCCTTGAAAAGTCAAAGCACGAACAGCACGGTGAACTCTATGTTTTCGAGAACAACATGAAAGATACCGCCAAGCGCAGGCTCGAACTTATGAGTGCCCTTCGCAGATCCATGCTCAACGACTATGAGGGCTTCTTCATGTGCTATCAGCCGCTGTTCTCTTCCGAAAACGAGAAACTCATCGGTGCTGAAGCTCTGCTGAGGTGGGAGAGCAGGGATTTCGGCACAGTCATGCCGGGTGAATTCATTCCCCTGCTGGAAAATGACCCCAGTTTCTTTGAGCTGGGCTGCTGGATACTCAGACGCGCACTTAACGAAAGCATGATGATGGTGGAAAGAAATCCCGATTTCACGCTGAATGTCAACGTGTCATACACTCAGCTGTCCCACCCGCTGTTCCGCGAATCGGTCAAAGCTATACTCAAAGAGACAGGCTTCCCCACCCGCAGCCTGTGTATGGAGCTGACAGAAAGCTGCCGCCAGCTCGAAAAGACCTACTTACAGGCAGAGATAGGCTTCCTGAAAAGTCTCGGCATCAAGATCGCCATAGACGATTTCGGCACAGGCTTCTCGTCACTAAACCTGCTGTCAGACCTGCCCGTTGAAACGCTGAAATTCGACCGCGGCTTCACCAAAGATATAATGACGAACACCGCAAATCAGGCGATAATCAAAGCTATCTCCAACTGCGCCAGCGAACTGCATGTGCATGTCTGCTTAGAGGGCATGGAGTCCCGCGAAATGATAGAATTTGTAAGACAGTACTGCATTTACAGCTTTCAGGGCTACTATTTCTCCCGCCCTGTGGTGATGGGTCAGTTCATACAGATGTATCTTAAAGTCTGATAAACGAATATCCCCGATGTTTACACACATCGGGGATATATTTTTTTATGACTATCCCGCTGATACACCAAAATAAACGATGTTATATCGGGAATTGAATACAGTTGGATGTTATCTTTCCCCCGCCGCAGGCGGGGAAAGGTAACATCAACTCTGTTTTTCTTCATTGATAAAGGTATTTAGCACACCAACTAAAAATGCGGTAAACAAAAGGATAATTGAGCGCCCCATATTTTTCCGCACCGCCGCGATAAACAGCTCTTACAGCGCTCAAAAATTCTCCTGTACAAAAGAGATGACCGCCCTTTTTTATCGTCCGTCAGCGAAACTTTTTAAGCCGCTCCCGAGATCTCAGACTTGTCATTCTCAGCCAGCTCTTTTATGACAGCCGCATCGCTGTCAGACTTTATCCTGCATTCAGTCCGCGAATAGAAGTTGTCATTAACGTCCCACAGCACAGGCACAAAACCGTAGTCCAGCGCTTTCTGCATCTCATACTTCATCAGCTCCGAACTATCTGTTATCTCCGCACCGCGCACTATCTTGTCATCTTCATATATCGAAGTCTGCTCGCCCAGAAATACAGGTATGCCGCAGTCAATGAACGCCTCTTTCAGCAGTTCACACTGCGACTCGGTGTAGTCCTTCCATTTTTTGCCGCCCACATTTCTTGACCAGTACATAGCGTTGTCGATGTAATGCACCGATACCATCAGCTTGTCCTCCGCCGTATCTGCGGGCATCACAAAGCTGTCCTTAGTGGTGTTGTCAATGTTCGTCCAGTACCCCGAAACTATCAGCACACGTTTGGCATTGTTGCCGCCCGTCGCCCTAACAGTGTCCACAAACGTCTGGTTCATATCATTTACATAAGCATAAGTTTCCTCTTCGGTCGGTGTGACTGCATCGCCTGTCTCCTTGCCCTGACCGTCAAACTTCATCTGATGACTGCCCAGATTTTCATTGAACCCCTCAAACACCAGATAGTCAGGATAATCCTTGAAATATTCCGCTATCTGCTTCCAGAGGATACCTGTTATCTCCAGCGCTTCGTCCTCAGTCTTGTGCTTTATGATGTATTCGTCAAAGTGATGTATATTTATCACCGCATACATGCCGTCCTCCAGCACCCAGCCGACAACTTCCGCCACCCTGTCGATGTAGTCGGCGTTTATCTCGTAACTGCCATCATCTTCCATCATATTTCCCCAGTAGACGGGTATCCTGACGGTCGAAAAACCTGCCGCTCTCATGCCGTCTATGCACTCTTTGGTGGTCTCAACAGCGCCCCAGCATTTCTCATAATCAAGTGGAGTATTCCCCCCTATCGTTGAAGCACCCGAAGTCTCGTTTGAAGTGCTGGACCAGAACGCCTCAAAAGTATTTCCGAGATTTTCGCCTATACCCATCTCATCGGCATATTCCCGCGCCGAAAGTCCGCGCATCTCACCCGCAGGGTGCTTTTTGGCAGACTGTTCCTCAGCCGCACTTTCCTCAGCCGCCCTGCTTTCGCCGAAATCCACCTTAAACTCACAGCCCCCCAGCAGCCCCACGCACATCACTCCCGCACAGACCGCCGCCAATATCCTTTTTATTTTCATAGTTAACTCCTTTCCAAATCGCACCACCCACCGCCAGCCGTTCACAAACGCCCGCAAACCGCCAAACAGCACCGCCGCACAGCCTGCCGCCCGCCGTTCAAAAACGCCCGCAAACCTCCAAACAGCACCGCCGCACAGCCCACCGCCCGCCGTTCACAAACGCCCGCAAACCGCCAAACAGCACCGCCGCACAGCCTGCCGCCAGCCGTTCACAAACGCCCGCAAACCGCCAAACAGCACCGCCGCACAGCCCACCGCCAGCCGTTCACAAACGCCCGCAAACCGCCAGACAGCACCGCCGCACAGCCCGCCGCACAGCCATTCACAAACGCCCGCAAACCGCCAAACAGCACCACCGCACAGCCCACCGCCCGCCGTTCACAAACGCCAACAAACCGCCAAACAGCACCGCCGCTCAACCCACCGCACAGCCGTTCACAAACGCCCCCAAACCGCCAAACAGCACCGCCGCACAGCCCACCGCCCGCCGTTCACAAACGCCCGCAAACCACTGGACAGCACCGCCGCACAGCCCTCCGCACAGCCGTTCACAATCGCCAACAAACCGCCAAACAGCACCGCCGCACAGCCCACCGCACAGCCCGTTCACACACCGTCAGACCGTCACTTTACCGCCTTGACCTTCTCGTTTACTTCCTTTATCTCAGAGTCGATGGTCGCGGAATACTTCTCTCTCACCTGCGCCCATGTGCTTTGACCGCCCTCTTCGTCCTCTTCTGAAGCGTGGTTGTACAGCACATCGGTCAGACAGCTGTTGCCGTCAAAGCTGTTGGGGTCGCCCGTAGCCGCCGAAAGACCGAAGCAGTAGTCATATATCATGTACCTGTCATCGCTCACAGCGTCCATCTTTACCTGATACATCTCATCAGTCCAGTTGGGGTTGTTCTCCATGAATTTCAGCTTGTTGGTCTCCTGATATTCGGGGTCGGTATAGGTCACGCGGCAGCATTCCAGCCAGCATTTCATCGCATCGTTTTTCTCACTGCCCCTCACCCACATGAACGCTTTCATGTCAGATGTGGTTATCTTCTGCGGGTTTTTGGGATATTCGGGCATCGGCACTATGCGCCAGTCGTCCTCATCGGTGGGCGAATTGTTGCCCGAGTACGCCCAGTCACCCATCGCATAAAACAGACACCCCTGATTGAAAGCATCTCTCGCACTGCCTATCCAGCCGTTCAGTATCATATTGCTCTTTTGCAGGTCATAGAGCATCTTCTGCGCCGCTTCAATGTCTGGGTCATTGAGATTTGATGAAAACTCGTTGGTATCCATATTGTAATTTACCAGCGTCTTGCCCGTCTGCTGAGTTATGTGCTGTCTGAAAAATCCGTTGATGCCGTATCTCTCATCGCCGCCGTCAACATACTCCTTCATTATCTTCTGCCAGCTGTCCCAGTTCCACTCCCCTTCGAGATACAACTCATACGGGTCATCAAGACCCTCATTCTCGATATGTTCGTGGTTATAGCACATCATAGACGAAGCCTCATACCTCAGCGGTGCTACATAATGCTTTCCCGCCAGCGAATACTGTTCCGCATCGTCAGCCACATCAGCCCAGAGAGGGTCGGTGAGATCAACTATCGGGTCGATGGGCTGATGCATCTCGTTGCAGACATGTGCGGGGAAACTCAGCCACTCGTAATTGGTCATATCGGGTATATCCTGCTTTGAAAGCAGAGCCGTAGCCAGCTTGTCGAACCTCTCAAAATAAGTCGTCTGCTGCCACTCGATCGCACCGCCCTTTTCCTCGAACAAGGTCAGTTCGGTGGACTTTTCGGGATTAGCCCTCGTCGGGTTAAGGTCGGAAACACCCAGATACACCAGCGTATTCTCCGCACCTTCGGGAATGGCATCTACCTTATCGGTCACTGCCACCTCCACATTCTCGGTAGCCTCAAAGCTGTCGTCCGCCGCCTTAGAAGCCGCTCCCTCACCGTCACCGCTGCCGCCGCAGCCCGCAGCCGCCGCTGTCATTATCAACCCCGCGCAAAGCGCCATTATTTTCCTTATATCCATAATATCCTCCTATTCTAAATGGGACGAACCCACCATATCCCGCGCGGCTTTATCGGCACGCACAAATTTTCGCGACTCTCCAACTTCGTCATCGCACTCGATCTGCACCCTAAGACCGCGCCGTTCGCTCCAAACCAAAAGTCGAAAAAACTCTCGCTCTTCGGCATGCTTTTATAGCTTTGATCTGATTATTCCTTACGTGAAACAGCCCCCATTCTGCCGCCTGTCGCACACAATTCTTACCCACACAAAAAGCCGCTTCACACATTCAAACCACTTCGCGACACACTTTTTACACGCAGTCCAATTTTCCGATTTATGGTTATATACTTAACACACCACTTTTTTGCAAGCAAAATGAGCCGATGTGATAAAGCAGATTGCCATAGCCACCTCTCCTTCGTAAGGGGAGGGGGTTTGGGGTGGGGTCGCCCCTTGCTTAGCACACCGTATTAAGGCGTTTTGTCTTTGGTGTGTCAGCGGGATAACCACATTCCGATTTTCGGGAACGTCCGAACCGCTTCCAAGGTGTGCCCCCGCCGCAAACTCAACATTCTATCGTTTTTTGACCTTCAGGGGATACCCTTTCCCCCGAGAACGACGGCATTCACCCAACACAAACACGGAACACCTCTCACCGCAGCGGTGCTACTTCATTATAACGAAACTCTCCGCTTCAAACAGGCACTTCTCGTCAAAACTCGGCTTTATCCAGCCCTCAACACCGTGATATGGCTTGAGATACAGCGCATGTCTGCCTGTCACGTTCTTGACCTTGCAGGTATATACACCGTCTGCCCTGCCGACTGTCAGTTCGCCTATCTCTTCGCCGTTTTCGGAATCAAGCATCACCTTCACCTTGCAGTCAGCACCCATGCCGCGTACTTTCATCGCAAGCGTCAGGCTGTCGCCCGTGAAGTCCTCCCCGAAATCAAAGTACTTGTAACCTATCACAGCGCCGTCCTTTATGTTGGTTATCACCCTTGTGAAAATATCCTTTTCGGCGATGTAACAGCCGCCTTTCAGGACGCAGGCTATTTCCGCGGGAGTGGGCTTGTAGGGGTTCAGCGAGTCCTCAAACCCCAGCGAGGTCATCTCGACTGTGGGTATAGTTCCGTCATCGAGTATCTCTATCTTCTCAACACATGCCCGCCGCGACATTATCGTGTTGTTGGTCATGCGGTGGTAGAAGATGTACCACTGCCCGTTTATATTCGCCACCGAACCGTGGTCGTTGCCGCCGGGATAGTCAACGCTGTTGTCGATTATATAGCCCCTGTAAGTGAAAGGACCTCTCGGCGACTCGGCTGTGGCGTATGCAAGTCTGCTTCCCTTGCAGGGCGAGTATATCACGTAATATCTGCCATTTATCTTTCTGGGAGAACTGGCTTCAAAGAAACGCTGTTCTTCGGGGACGCTCTCATCATCGGGTATAACAGGGCGCATGTAGCTGTTCGGAACGATGGTGTGCATATCGGAGGGGTCTATCTCGTTCATATTAGACTCGGTGAAACCGTAGTACACATAGACCTTTCCGTCATCGTCCACCAGCACGCCCGCATCGTTGAAAATGCCGTCATCACCGACTTTTTCGCCCTCCCCGTAAAGATACTGACCCAGCAGTTCAAAAGGACCCTCAGGCTTGTCAGAAACGCCCACCGCTCCCTTAGAACCGACAATATAGGCATAAAGATAATATTTGCCGTCCTTTTCTATGACATCGGGGGCATAGCACTCGCTCCTCGTCCAGGGGGTATCTGCGGGGCGTTCACCGCCGTCTTTGGTGCGAAAACTGTCGCCGTGACAAACCCAGTTATTCAGGTCATCGATGGGTGCGCTCCACACTTTCAGCTTGTAGTCACAAAATTTATCACAGCCTGCCCTGTCATGCGAACCGTACAGATATACTCTGTCCCCGAAAACTCTCGGCTCGCCGTCGGGAATGTATTCCCACAGCGGCAATATCGGATTTGGCATAGATCAATTCCTCCTATTAATAAGTTCATTTCACTGATGCGACCTGCCCGCAGTCGGTGCGGCAGGAACATCAAATCAAAACATGTTCATTCCTTTAAGACACCATTTATATATATGGTTATCCCGCTGACACACCACATTTTTGCAAGCAAACAGGGCAGATGTGGTAAATTGGTGTGCCACATAGTCCTTCCCCTACGTAAGGGTAGAGGGTTTGGGGTTTGGTCGCCCCTTGCCAAGAACGCTGAATTACGGATATCAGATATTGTTGTGCTAAAGGGATAACCGCCAACTGTATTCAATTCCCGATATAACATCGTTTATTTTGGTGTATCAGCGGGATAACCACATTTATAAATGTATATCAAGGATCAGTTATTGTGATGTTTTCTGTCCCACGTCTGCGGCGGGAAGAAAACATCAACTATTTTAAATGCCCGCTGAAAAGCTGTTTAGTACGGTGTATCAGCGGTATGACCGAGTATGATAATATGGTCATCTCTTTAGCAGACCACAAAAAAGCGCTATATGACCGTCGGCTATCTCACGGACGCTGAAAAATTGAATCCCAATTTGGTTGTGTATTGTTCCCCCGCCAAAAGGGTGGAACAATACGAAAGAACAGCCATTTTGTATCATCAGCAATACACATCAAAATTGGGAGAAAATTGAAAGCGCCATTTAAGAGTCTGCTGAAAAGACAGCAGATATAAAAATATTATTTTTTCTAACCAATAACACACATTATCTCTGTACATTAATCATACCATACTTTTCGCAAAATTTCAAGCACTTTCACCAGTTTTATCGCATAAACATCATAAACTATTGGTAGAATTTGAAACCAATTTCACAGAGTTTTTCACACAAAAGCAAAATGTGGTTATCCCCTTAACACACCACTGCAAAATACCTTTATCAATGAGGAAAAACTGAGTTGATGTTATCTTTCCGCCGCAGGAGGGAGAAAGATAACCGCCAACTGAATTCAATTCCCGATATAACATCGTTTATTTTTGTGTATCAGCGGGATAATCACAAAGCAAAATATGCACTATGCACAAGCAAAAGTCCCGGGAAAGCGCAAAGTTCGTGAATAATATTATACTGAAAAATATAGAAATTTTCAGAATAATGTGCTATAATAATTTCGGCAGTGGGGAATACGCCCCCGCCCGTTTGTAATGTACCCGCCCACCATAGCGGGATATTAACAAGGAGGAATTAAATATGACAAGAAACAGCAAGACAAAAGACCTGGTGCTGATGGGTGTTATGACCGCCATCATCTTCATCATGGGACTCACCCCGATAGGTTTTATCAAGACAGGTACTCTTTCGATAACGCTTATCCCTATACCTGTGGCGATAGCAGCCTACGCTCTGGGACCTGTGGGCGGCACACTGGCAGGTCTTTCATTCGGCATCACAAGCGCGATAACGGCTTTCATTAAGCCCGATAAAACGATGGTAGTACTCATATCTATCAGTGTTGTAAAGGTAGCGGCTCTCTGCATAGTACCGAGAGTTCTGGTGGGCTTCTGCGCAGGCATGGTAGCTAAACTGATGAAGGGGCTGAAAGTAACCTCAGCTATGGGCGGTGCGCTGACAGGCTTCTCTGTGGCTTTCCTGAACACTGTGTTCTTTATGAGCAGTCTGGTGGCACTTTTCGGTAATTCCGAAGCTGTCAAAGCCATGAAGGGCGAAAGGAACCTCGTTCTCTTCATCATCGCGATAGTAACTGTCAACGTCATCATCGAGTGGGTATGCTCAACAGTCATCACATCTTATGTTGCAGGTGCGCTGACAAAGGCAAGACTGATAAGCACTCCCGCTAAGAAAGCTGAAGCATAAACATATAAAACGGACAGCATGGTGCTGTCCGTTTTTTTGTATATGTAGTCATCGTACTGATGGGTATTACATGGGAGCGGAGCGGGCGGGTCTCAGGTCTGCGTGTGGGGTAAGGTTTTGGAGCGGGGGTGTGCTGTCCGTTTTTTTGTATATGTAGTCATCGTGCTGATATGTATTACATGGGAGCGGAGCGAGCGGCTCTCAGGTCTGCGTGTGGGGTAAGGGTTTGAAGCGGGGGGCGTGCTGTCCGTTTTTTTGTATATGTGGTCATCGCGCTGATGGGTATTACATGGGAGCGGGGCGAGCGGGTCTCAGGTCTGCATGTGGGGTAAGGTTTTGGAATGAGTGGTGCTGTCCGTTTTTTTGTATATGTAGTCATCGTGCTGATGGGTATTACATGGGAGCGGAGCGAGCTGGTATCAGGTCTGCTTGTGGGGTAAGGTTTTGAAGCGGGGGCGTGCTGTCCGTTTTTTTGTATATATGTGGTCATCGTGCTGATGGGTAATTACATGGGAGCGGAGCGAGCGGGTCTCAGGTCTGTATTATGCAGAAGATTTGGTAGGGGTGTGTTATTATGAAGCGCCGTTCACACAAAACTTCGGACATTCGGGAAGTGCCCGTGTGGGTCTTGCGTTTTTAAACTTCGTCATTACACCGCGTTTTGGCATCTGCCACTCTTATGCACTGCGGCGTTGGCAGAGGCGGTGGGGTGCGAATGTTCTTTGTGATGCGTGTCGGGCGCGTTGTCAAGCTGCTGTGGGGAGTACAGGAGTGTACCCGCCGATGGTCGTACCGTAGTTCCGATAAGGGCGGCGAACAGCGTGCATACTCTCCTACTAACAGCGAAAAACGATCAAAAGTTGTACGTTTTTGTACAACAATTAATAAAATGTGTATAAATCAGCTCAAAAAACATCTCATTGTACAAACGGCGGCAGGGATCTTCGGGCGATATGACGGTGATTTGTGGTATCCTGCGTTGTGAGCGGGGCGAGCGCAAATAAAAAGCAGGGCTTCGGGTGAAGTCCTGCTTTTGTATCAAACTCTGTCAGGGGAAACAGTGTTGTCATCAATCCATTGTAACTATCTCTTTGTAGAACTCAGCATAGTCGTTTCTGCCGTCTTTGGTGAAAGCTATGGCTGTTCTTGGGTGCTGGTTCAGCAGACCTGTCATAAGATACTGGAGGTCGTAGCCCCATACGATACCCTGTTCGCGCAGTTTGGTCATGTGCTGGTCGATGAACTTGATAACGGGGTATACGTTGTACTTCGGGTTTTTCAGGAAGCCCAGCAGAAGTTCCATAGAACAGTTGCCCGCGCCTCTGCCCATTGAGGAATAGGTAGCGTCCAGCCAGTCAACGCCGTCACCGACAGCTTCGATGGTGTTTGCGAATGCGAGCTGCTGATTATTATGTGCATGTATGCCCAGCTTCTTGCCGTATTTGTCGGCATACTCAACATACAGTGCGGCAAGGCGCTGTAACTGTTCGGGGTACATAGCGCCGAAGCTGTCAACGATGTAGATGACATCAACAGGCGACTGACCCAGAATGTCGAGGGCAGCCCTCAGATCGCCTTCCTGCGCGGTGGAGATAGCCATGATATTACAGCTTACCTCGTAGCCCTTGCGCTTAGCGTCCTCTATCATATCTACCGCAGTGGGTATCTGGTTGAGGTATGTGGCAACTCTTATCAGGTCGATGACGCTTTCTTCGCGGTTCTGTATATCCTGCTTATAGTTGCATCTGCCAACATCTGCCATTACAGCTATCTTGAGGTCGGTATCGTTATTGCCGACAACAGCCCTGATGTCCTCTTCATCGCAGAACTTCCACTTGCCGAACTTCTCGCGGTCGAACATCTCCTTATCGCCCTTATAGCCGAACTCCATATAATCCACGCCTGCCTTGATATTTGCAAGGTACAGGTCGTGTACAAATCTGTCATCAAAGAAAAAGTCGTTCACCAGTCCGCCGTCGCGCAGTGTTGCATCTACGACCTTTATGCTGTCCCTGTAATTCATCAGGTTGGATATTTCTTTCATATCATACATCTCCGTTTCATTTCACTTTAAAACATGTTAGCTTTAAATCACTAAAGCAAGTATAGCACAATTCACTTCAAATTGCAAGGGGGTGCGGTAAACTTTTTCAGCGAAAAAGCATTTTTGTTACAACTGTTTACATTTTCTTACTTTTCAACATTCATCTTTGTGCTATACGCAAAAAAGCGCACAATGTTTTCGGCTTTTTTGCAGATCTGTCGTGGAGATATGCGGGGGAAAGATATATGCCGGCGACTTTTAGTTCCGTAGGACCAATGTTTTTGTGATGTGTCATCGGGATAACCATACATATTATTTCAAATTAATTAAGCATCGTCAACAAGCGCAAGGCGGTCTCCCTGAGCGCAATTTGCAATTATATTAAACTAATTGTTTTGCAAATACAAGTTTAATAAATATATATCACAAATTTAATATCCCACAACAGCGGCGTTTCAGAGTATAAATTATCTGTAAAAAATTTGCCTGCACCTATTGACATTTTAACACTGTTGTGATATTATATAATAAGAGAATTTGAAAACATGAAGTAATGTAAGCGAGAGTAACTCTGCGAAGATGCAGGCAGGTCACGCGGCGGCTGAAAGGTTCGCGGTGTGCGGTGTTTGGCGTGTATCACATCACATTTTGGGCAGTATGATGCGTTCTGATACGATGTTTGGCAGAGAGTGAGAATGAAAGTTTTATAAAGTCAATATTTTGTAAAGGCGGGCGAAGTTATTATGACAGATTTTTATTATCCTGTGCTGGGCGACGAAGTTGCGCTGCCTATGTTCATACTTGGTGCGGGCGCAAGGGACAGAGAGTGGCATTTTATCCGTGAGGACGGGTATCCCGGGTATCAGATAATCTACTGCACAAGGGGTGCGGGCATGCTGAAGATAGCTGACGGCGAATTCCCTGTAAAGGCGGGCGATGCGATGTATCTGCCGCCGAATGTTCCGCATGAGTACTACCCTACCGAGGACATATGGGAAACTCACTGGATAGCTTTTTCGGGCAGAGATGCGCAGTACACCCTCGAACACATAAAGCTGGACAAGGCGAAAGTTGTACATATAAGCGATCTGAGCGGGCTGGAAGCTATTTTCAAGAAGATGATGTACCTGCTCAAGACAAACTACTATTATGCGGGGCATGAATGTTCGATGCACCTTTATCAGTTCCTTATTGAGCTGCACAGGGTCACGAACCTGCAAAACGGCGGGCAGGACAGTGCAAAGCTCAATCAGCTGAAGCCTGTCATTAACTACATCGACACAAACTTCTCGAAAGAGCTGACGCTGGTGGAGCTGGCTGACCTTATCGACCTTTCTCCGCAGTATTTATGCAGGCTTTTCAAGGAATGCCTCAATCTGCGTCCCTTTGAGTATCTGGCGAGAAAGCGCATTCAGCAGGCGAAGATACTTCTTCTGGAGGACAAGCTGAACATCAACGAGATCGCTACGAAAGTCGGCTACAACGATTGCAGTTATTTCTGCGCCGTTTTCAAAAAGCACGAGATGCTCTCCCCTGCGGAGTTCCGTTCACTGCACAAAAAAGCCGGTAAATAATGTGTTTCAAGACCGTCTGTAACAAGGCGGTCTTTTTAATTCATAATTCATAATTCATAATTTATAATTGTTGGCATGCATTCGGGTTTTGTTATTTGTCTGTGGATTATGCCGCCGTCAGATGCTTGGGGGGATTGTCAATGTCCAAGGCTCTATGTTTTGTGGGCGGGTGGGAGGGGAGGCACCAGCCCGAAGAGAAATACCAGCCCCAAATCGCAAGCACACAATGAAAATAAGATGCATGCAAAGCTACACTCTGCAAGTGCGCATTCTCCTGCGGCAGAGGAATGATGACTGCAGGCTGTCGCTGATACCGGCTGAAAGGCTGTTTAGTATGGTGTGTCAGCTTGCAGCGATGAGAACAGCTTCCCCGAAATGCTTGACATGCACAGGCAAATAGAGTATAATTACTATATATGTATTTTTACGGAGGGATCGGAATGAAGAAAAACAAAAAAACAATCGTCGAAAGTCTGCCCGAAGGGTGGGACTTTGACAGGCTCGCGAAGCTGTTCTACATACTCGTGATATGTTTGTGCGGCATGCTGATGAGAAATACTATGCTGCCGCATACATCGAGGGATATGACGAACTTCCTTGAAAAGTGGTACAACTATTTTGCCGAACACGGCGGCTTTAAGGCTGTCGGCGATGATGTGGGCGACTACACGCCGCTTTATTACTACTACATCGCTTTTCTCACCTACTTCAAAAGTTCTTCGCCGCAGTTGGGGGTGAAGATACTTTCTATCATCTTTGACTTTCTGACTGCTTTTTATGTCATGCGGATAGTTGAACTTAAAGAAAAAGACTCTCACCTGCCGCTGATAGCTTTTGCAATTGTTTTCTGTCTGCCGACTGTGGTGCTGAACTCTGCTTACTGGGGACAGTGCGATGTCATCTACTCCTGCTTCCTTATCATGTGCCTTTACTACCTGATGAAAGGCAGAGACAGGACTGCGATGATAATGTTCGGGGTGAGTTTTGCGCTGAAATTACAGGCTGTGTTCTTCGCGCCGCTGATAGGCATACTGCTCTTTAAGAAGAAGATAAAGCCTGTGAACCTGCTGTGGATACCTGCTGTGTATGTCATAAGCATTATCCCCGCGTTGATCGTCGGCGGCGACCCTATACGCCTGCTGCTGCTCTACTTCAATCAGTCTGCGCAGTACAGCGACCTGTGCATGTCCCTGCCTAACCTCTGGGCACTGCTGGAAGGCTCGGGCGGAGAAACTAAAGATGAACTTATAAACATGGGTACATCAGGTGTTTATTTTGCGGGCGCGGCTGTTGCTACTGTTATGTACTATTACATAACCCGCAAGACACTGAAGATAACACAGAACACTTTGGTAGGTCTGGCGATGATCTCATCCTTTATAGTGCCTTTTGTTCTGCCGCACATGCATGAGAGGTATTTCTACCTGTCGGAAGTGATGTTCGTTGTTTTTGCTTTCTACTACCGCAAGAGACTGTGGCTGATACTGTCATCGCAGTACTGCTCGGTACAGGCGTATACGGGGTATCTGTTCGGCAAGTGGATGATAGACGGACGGTATCTGCTGATAATTGAGATCATAAATATCGTGACGGTGTACTTATGTCTCAGAGAAGAGATGGCAAAGCCCCGCGATGACAAGGAAATACTGATGAAGTGGGAAACTGCTGAAACAGCTCCTGCGGCAGCAGGATAACAGCAATACACTTTGAGAACGGGAGATCTATAAAAAGGAGGACTTATTATGGACGGTATCGAAAAATTACAGAAGATCATCGACGAGTCGGAGAAAGTGGTTTTCTTCGGGGGGGCGGGCGTTTCGACGGAGAGCGGCATACCTGATTTCCGTTCGGTGGACGGGCTTTACAATCAGAAGTATGACTACCCGCCCGAGACAATACTCAGCCACACGTTTTTCATAAAAAAGACGGAGGAGTTCTATAAGTTCTACCGCGACAAGATGCTGTGCAAGGGTGCGAAGCCTAACAAGGCTCACCTGAAACTGGCTGAGATGGAGGCAAAAGGCAAGCTGACTGCTGTTGTCACGCAGAATATAGACGGTCTGCATCAGGCGGCGGGCAGTAAAAAGGTGCTGGAACTGCACGGTTCGGTGCTGAGGAACAACTGCATGAAGTGCGGCAAATTCTATGATATGGACTACATAATGAACAGCACGGGAGTTCCGAAATGCGAATGCGGCGGCACGGTCAAGCCTGATGTGGTGCTGTATGAGGAAGGTCTGGACAGCGGCATAATGGAAGAAGCGATAACACGCATTTCGGAAGCCGACTGCCTTATAATAGCGGGTACTTCGCTGACTGTCTACCCTGCGGCGGGTATGGTGCGCTATTTCAGGGGCAAACACCTCGTACTGATAAACCGTGACCCTACCCCGATGGACGATATGTGCGGGCTGGTCCTGCACGACAAAGTGGGCGAGGTGCTTTCGCAGATAAATATCTGAAAACGACGGGCGGGGCATTGATATTTCCCGCCCTTATGTTTTGCGTTCTTTTTGGCATGCTGCACAGGCGGCATCGTGAGAGCATCATTGAAGCTATATGACTATACTTTTGGCACTTCGCTGTCTTTCTGCGTGCTTGCGGCGGGTGTGTATCACGCGGTTTTGGGGCGGCGGTGACAGGCTTCCGAGTGGGAAAAACTATTATGGTCATATCTTTGAGACACCATCAGGGAAACAGTTATTTGGGTGTTTTCATTCGACCGCATGGGGCGGTGAGAATGGTCTTGAAAGGCTGTTTGGGGTGGGAGACAGGCATGATTTTAACTCGGTGCGGGTGTGTATCACGCGGTTTTGGTGGCAGCGGTGACAGGCTTCCGAGTGGGGAAAAACTATTATGGTCATATCTTTGAGACACCATCAGGGAAACAGTTATTTGGGTGTTTTTATTCGTCCGCATGGGGCGGGCGGTGAGAATGGTCTTGAAAGGCTGTTGGCGGTGGGAGACAGGCATGATTTTAACTCGGGGCGGGTGTGTATCACACGGTTTTGGGGCGGCGGTGACAGGCTTCTGAGTGGGAAAAAACTAATAGACGGAGAGCAGCATAAATGTTCAGAAAAATAATGATCTCTGCCATTGCACTGATAACAGCTGTTGCTGTATCGGGCGGCGGGCATTCGTTATCTGCCGCGATAAGGGCAGATGCTTACAGCTATGACAGCATTACGGGCGCACAGAATGTAACGGGTTTCAGAGCTGTCAAATACAAAAAGGTCATAACAGTCAACGCAGTAAGCGATTTCGGGGCGGACAACACGGGCAGGTCAAGTGCCACCGCCGCCATACAGAAAGCGCTTAAATACGCGGCTGACAATTCAAGCGACACGGTGCAGGTGAAGGTAATACTGCCAAAGGGCGTTTACTCGATGAACAAGACGCTCATTATCGGGTCAAATACTCATTTTTATATGGAAAAAGGCGCTGTACTGCGAAAGGACTACACAAAGCCAGGCTGTATGCTCCAGAATATCGCGACAACAGGTATAGGCGGTTTCGGTGCGGCTAAAAACATTATCATTGAGGGCGGGTGCTTTGACGGCAACGTCAGTGATGATATGTGGAACTTCACTAATGTCAGGTTTGCACACATGTCTGACCTGCTGGTGAAAAACGTCACTTTCAAGGGCAACCTCAACGCACATCACCTGGAATTCGGCGGTGTTAAGAACGTAACTGTTGAGGGGTGTGATTTTTCAGACTATCGCGGCGAGTACCTGAAAGAGGCTATACAGTTCGATATGATGAACAACAGCACGCTTTTCCCGTCATTTGAGCCATACGACGACACCACCTGCACAAACGTCATAATAAGGAAGAATAATTTTCACGATGTGATGCGCGGGATAGGTTCGCATTCTGCTACGATGGGGAGCTATTTTACGGATTTTCTCATTGAGAACAACACTTTCAGCAATATACCCGACTGCACCATACTTATGCAGAGCTACAAAAACACCACCATCAGCGGCAACACGATGAAAAACGTGGGGAGCGGCATAATAGTGCGCAACATGTCGCCCTTCGAGAACAACAAGGGGTATAACAAGCCCGTTGAGGACTGCGATATTGAAAGCAGGCTGAACAACGATCTCAACACGGTCATAAAAAACAATGTGATAAACGCCGTACCGACAGACAGCATTGATGCGCCTGTGGGCATACAGCTGTTCGGCAAACTGATAGAGGGCGGCGAGCACGCCGACTTTGACTATCAGGTGGAGGGCGTGCGCGTGATGGGCAACGAGCTGAATGTGGCAGGCACATGCATTCTGCTGGACGATGTGAACGGCATAAAAGTAGACGGCAACAAGTTATGTTTCACGGGAGACAAAGATGAAGATCACGATCTTGTGAGCATCAGGGACTCCTCTGAAACGCTGTTTTCGGCAAACACGGCTTCTGCGCCGCCCGATGACTGCTTTGAGGTAAACAGCGGGCGGGTCTACCTCCAGGATATGACGCTGGACAATAAGACCGACGGCTGCTGCGGTGTCAGGTCGGGGCAGAAAGGTTCGGTATTCGGGTGGGATATGAATGTCAGCACCAGCGGTGCGGCATCAAGCCCTGTAACAGCTGAAAAAGGAAGCGGAAGCATCGTCATCAGCGGAGGGTGCTATTCTTCGGCGGGTGAGGACTCCCCTGCTGTGCTGTCACAGTCTGCCGCCGCGATAAAAGGAGCTGAGCTGAAAGGCGAAAAGTCGGAGGCGGTGCGCGTGGCTGAGTCGGCTATGATGTATCTGTACGATTGCAGTCTGACTGCCGAGAAGTCAGCCGCTTCACAGGGGACAAACGCGGCGGCGGTGCTTTACGGCACAGCACCGTTCGGCATGTCGGACAAGCCTTCAAGACTTTATATAGAGGGCGGGAGCATGAAAAGCGGCGGCGACGGGATATTCACCACCAACTGCAAAAGCGAAGTGATACTGCACAGAACTGCCATATCAGCATATAACGGCTATCTGCTCAACTGCTCATCTGACCCGACATGCTGGGGCTGGGGCAGAAAGTACTGCGGCGGCGCGGATTGCAGTCTGACGATGATACGCGAAAATATCGAGGGGAAACTGGGCTGTGACAGCCTGAGCAGGCTGGCTGTCTACCTTACCGACTACACGGAGTATACAGGTACGCCCGTTGAATATACGGCGGGTGAAAATCTGGGTAAGCGCGGGTGCATCACCATGAACATTGATCCAGGTTCTGCATGGATAATAAATGAAAGCTGTACGGTCAGCAGACTTCATTCGGCGGGAGAAGTGAAGGATATTTACGGCATGCATGCAGTCATAAAAGACGGCGCGGGCAATATACTGCGCGATGGTGACAGCATTTACACCGTCACCGTGCTTGACGAGTACAGTGAAAAGCCTGACATGCATTCGGCGGGCGAGATATACAGCTTTGAGGACTTCCGCATGAGCCGTACTGCCATTGACCCCAGCATTAGCGATGACGATAAGCCTGAGCCTGAGGAGTTCATCAGGGGCGATGTCAACGACAACGGCATACTGGAGATCGGGGACGCTGTAATGGTAGCGAGCTTCGTCAAGGGCATAAGGCGGCTGCCGTCAGAAACGGCAGAAAAGCGCGCAGATGTCAGCCGTGACGGCATGATAAGCATAAAAGACGTTCTGCTGATAGCGGCGGCGGTAAAGGGCATAAGACCGCTGTAAGAAAAAGGACTGTTCTGAAAGGACAGTCCTTTTTTCGTGCAAAACAAAATCGAACTCAAAAGTCCTCGACAAGACTCTTGAGTTCGATCTTGATTTTATAAAGTCGGGTTAAAAGATGGTAATTGCATTAGTTAAGTGATACATTGTTCTCTGTATCTTATGTATGTATTATACACCATATTTACCCGCCGCACATCACCCAAAGTGACTAGATGTTTGTAAACGTTTTGTTAAGAAGTGATTTTTATAACTAAAAATATCGCAATTTATGATTACTTCATACGCTTGGAATTTAGCTTGTCGATATATTCGCGAACTGCCCTTTCAGAGGCTTCAACTTCATATTTCAGGTCACTGGCTGACATTCGGCGTGCGCCGCCGCCCATGATTATGACCTGTTCGAGTCCGTCGGAGGTGGCGACTGTGACACGATGCTCTTTTGCAAGCTGATGTGCAGTGCGCTCGATGTAGGTGTCGGCGGTCTCAGCCTCTTTGGTGTAGACCACGCTGACAGAGCCTGCTTTGTCGATATGCTCAGGCTCTTTGACCCTGTATGCGTCAAAAACAATGATAAGCTCGCACCCGCGGCAGCCCTGAAAACTGCTCAGGCGGTTGATGAGCTGGCTTCGGGCGAGGTCAAGGCTTTTAGCGGCGGACTTTTTAAGGTCGTCCCACGCGAAAATAATGTTATAGCCGTCCACCAGCAGATATTCGGGTCCTGTGGGGACAGGGCGGGGCTTGGACTTGCTTTTGGCGGCTTCTTTCGGGGTGCGCATGGCATACCGTTTTTTGCGATTTATTGAACCATATGTGCGCTCGAATATAGCCATAAGCTCTTCGTCCTCGACTGCCCTGCGGACGAAATCGGCAGCTCGGGAGCGGACTTCCTCTGCCTGCTGATACTGTCTTCTGCCTGTTTCGGGGCTGACGTGCATGTATTCGTCAGCTTCGTCCCACGGAATTATATGACCTGAACCATGTGAGCAGAAAACCGAATCTGCGGTGTTTCGCAGGTCAGTGTCGGGGTCGTAGGCGATCTCGGCAACGACGGTATCCTGTTCGTGGCAGAGGTCATAGCCTGCCGCGCGGCAGGTCAGCCGCCCCAGCCCCTTTGTGTAGCCCGCGACTTCGGTGTGGTAGAACCGCAGTTTTGAAACGGGCGCTGTGCCTGTGATGACGGCATTTTCGCCGTCGGTGTCGGGCGGCTGAGTATTAGCGCCCATGCGGTCGAGGTCGGTGAGGGCGCGTCCGACATTTGGCGCGGGGATCTCCAATCGGAAAGAATAGTAAGGTTCAAGCAGGACTTTACGCGCTTTGCGAAGCCCTTGTCTTACGGCGCGGTAAGTCGCCTGACGGAAATCGCCGCCCTCAGTGTGCTTGACGTGGGCACGACCCGCAGTAAGGGTGATGCGCATGTCGGTTATGGGGGAGCAGGTCAGTGCGCCGCGATGGGTGCGTTCTTTAAGATGGGTGAGTATAAGTCTCTGCCAGTTTTTGCCAAGAATATCCTCACTGCAATCGCTGTCGAACTCCAATCCGCTGCCGCGCGGGAGGGGTTCAAGCCGCAGATGCACCTCAGCGTAGTGGCGCAGAGGTTCAAAATGCCCAGCGCCTTCGACGGGCTCGGCGATAGTTTCGCGGTAGGCGATACGCCCCTCGCCCAGCCCGATCTGCATGCCGAAACGCTCACTGACGATGCGGAGAAGCACCTCAGCCTGCACCTCGCCCATCAGGGCAACGGTTATCTCACGGAGCTGTTCGTTATAGGAGACCGTCATGGTGGGGTCTTCGTCTTCGAGGATCTTCAGTCTGCCAAGCATGGTGTGGTCGTCAACGCCGTCGGGGGCGATGACGCGGTAGGTCAGCACAGGTTCGAGGATCTGCTCGGTGTCGGTGGACTCAATGCCCAGCCCCTGTCCCGCGAAAGTAGCCGTCAGACCAGGCACTGCGCAGACCTCGCCCTGACAGACTTTTTCGGCATTTTTGACTTTCTCGCCGCTGTAAACCCTTATCCTGCCGATCTTTTCGGTGATCTCCTCACCATCGCGGGTGATATATGTTACAGCATCGCGCACCGAAAGGCTGCCGCCCGTTATCTTCATGTGGGTAAGGCGTGTGCCGCCGTCATCGGAGATCTTATAGATCTTCGCACCAAACTCAGACTGCGCTTCGGGGAGGGGAATATATCTTGACACACAGTCAAGAAGGCGCTCGATGCCCTCCAGTTTGAGAGCAGAGCCGAAACATACGGGGATAAGTCTGCGCTCAGAAATGGCGTTTATCATGTTAGTGTCCGAAATTTCGCCCTTTTCGAGGTATTCGTCCATCATTTCTTCGGTGCAGAGGGAGAGGGCTTCTGCCATTTCATCGGCGGGCTGTGCCATTGAAACGCATCTGTCGCCCAGCGATGCAGTGATGGAATTCATCACGAAATCCTTGCGTGCGCCCTGCATATCCATCTTATTGACGAAAATAAAAGTGGGAATATCGTAGCGGTCAAGCAGACGAGCGAGGGTCTTGGTGTGGGACTGCACGCCGTCGGTACCGCTGACGACAAGGATAGCCGCATCAATGACCTGCAAAGTGCGCTCTGTTTCACCCGAAAAGTCAACATGACCAGGAGTATCGAGCAAAGTGAAGTCGATCTCGCCATACTCAAAGACTGCTTGCTTGGAGAATATTGTTATACCGCGATCACGCTCAATGGCATTGTTATCAAGGAAAGCGTCCTTATGATCGACCCTGCCCAGTTTGCGAATTGCCCCGCTTTTAAAGAGAAGAGCCTCCGAGAGGGTGGTCTTGCCCGAGTCAACATGGGCGAGGATACCGATTACTGCTTTTTTGTTCATATTATATAAACCGCCTTAATTATTGTCATTCTTACGCATATAAGAAGTGATGTTTCGGGGCTGCGAAAAAACCGAAAACGTCACTGTTTATCATCTTAGTATATTATAACATATTTTGACCCATTTTACAAGCATAAAAAAGACCGAGCCTTGCGACTCGGTCTTGAAATGCATATAGCTATATAAGCAGTTGATTACTCGTTGATAGCAGTAACAACGCCTGAACCTACGGTTCTGCCGCCCTCACGGATAGCGAAACGCAGACCTTCCTCGATAGCGATAGGAGTGATCAGCTCAACGTCCATAGTTACGTTATCACCAGGCATGCACATCTCCTTGTCAGCAGGCAGAGAGATAGTACCTGTAACGTCAGTAGTTCTGAAATAGAACTGAGGTCTGTAATTGTTGAAGAAAGGAGTATGACGGCCGCCCTCTTCCTTCTTCAGAACGTAAACCTGACCGCTGAACTTGGTGTGAGGATGAATGGAACCGGGCTTGCAGAGAACCTGGCCTCTTTCAACCTGATCTCTGGTAATACCTCTCAGCAGAGCGCCGATGTTATCACCAGCCATAGCGGAATCCAGAGTCTTTCTGAACATCTCGATACCGGTAACAACGGTGGACTGCTTCTCATCAGACAGACCAACGATCTCAACGGTCTCACCAGTGTTCAGGACACCTCTCTCAACTCTACCTGTAACAACGGTACCACGACCGGAAATGGTCATTGTATCCTCGATAGGCATCAGGAAAGGCTTAGCGTCATCTCTCTCAGGAGTAGGAATGTACTCGTCAACAGCGTCCATCAGGTCAAGGATCGGCTTGTAAGCAGGATCGCTCAGATCATCAGGAGCGTTCAGAGCAGCCAGTGCAGAACCAACGATGATAGGAGTATCATCGCCAGGGAAATCATAAGAGGTCAGCAGATCTCTGATGTCCATCTCAACCAGCTCGAGCAGCTCAGGATCGTCAACCTGGTCAGCCTTGTTCATGAATACAACGATTGCAGGAACGCCAACCTGACGAGCCAGCAGGATGTGCTCTCTTGTCTGAGCCATAGGGCCATCGGAAGCAGCAACAACCAGGATAGCGCCGTCCATCTGAGCAGCACCAGTGATCATGTTCTTAACGTAGTCAGCGTGGCCTGGGCAGTCAACGTGAGCATAGTGTCTCTTATCAGTCTCATACTCAACGTGAGCGGTATTGATTGTGATACCTCTCTCTCTCTCCTCAGGAGCCTTATCGATCATGTCATAAGCCTCAAACTTAGCCTGACCCTTCATTGCCAGTGTCTTGGTGATAGCAGCGGTCAGAGTAGTCTTACCGTGGTCAACGTGACCAATGGTACCGATGTTTACGTGGGGCTTGGTTCTTTCAAAATGTGCCTTTGCCATAGGAATTTTCCTCCTTAAAATTAAATTTTCGTTTATTCAGACACATGCGTTCAGCGTATCTGAACGCATCGTCTGACATACCGTAGTATTATTATACCAAATTATTTATGATTTTGCAAGAGTTTTTACAAAAAAATTTGCAAAAATCAATCCTTTGATCTGGAAGTCATGATCTTCTCAGAAATGCTCTTAGGAACCTGAGTATAGCTGTGAGGCTCCATAGTGTACTGACCACGGCCCTGAGTCTTAGAACGCAGGTCGTTGGAGTAGCCGAACATCTCAGACAGAGGAACAAGAGCGTCAACCTGAACAGCACCTGTTCTCTGCTCCTGACCGAGGATCTGTCCACGTCTGGAGTTCAGGTCACCGATAACAGTACCCAGATAATCATCAGGAGCTATTACGGAAACCTTCATTATAGGCTCAAGGATTATAGGAGCAGCCTTCTTCATAGCCTCCTTGAATGCCATAGAACCTGCGATCTTGAACGCCATTTCAGAGGAGTCAACTTCGTGGTAAGAACCGTCATACAGCTCAACCTTGCAGTCAACTACCTGGAAGCCTGCGAGTACGCCGCTTTCCATAGCGCCCTTGATACCTGCGTCAACAGCAGGTATATACTCCTTCGGGATAGAACCGCCGACTACCTTGTTTATGAACTCGTAGCCTGCACCGCTCTCGTTGGGGTATACATTGATCTTAACGTGACCATACTGACCCTTACCACCCGACTGCTTAGCGTACTTGTAGTCAACATTAGCTTCCTTAGTGATAGTTTCCTTATAAGAAACCTGAGGAGCGCCTACGTTAGCCTCTACCTTGAACTCTCTCAGCAGTCTGTCAACGATGATCTCCAGATGGAGCTCACCCATACCTGCGATAATGGTCTGACCTGTTTCCTCAGAAGTATAGGTTCTGAAGGTCGGGTCTTCTTCTGCCAGCTTAGCCAGCGCGATACCCATCTTCTCCTGACCTGCCTTAGTCTTAGGCTCGATAGCCAGCTGGATAACAGGCTCAGGGAATTCCATGGATTCCAGAATAACAGGGTTCTTCTCGTCGCAGAGAGTATCACCTGTTGTAGTATTTTTCAGACCGATAGCAGCACCGATGTCACCTGCATAGATGGTGTCGATGTCCTTTCTGTCGTTGGAGTGCATCTGAACGATACGGCCTATTCTCTCGTCCTTATCCTTTGTGGAGTTATAAACGGTAGAACCAGCGGTCAGCACACCTGAGTAAACTCTGAAGTATGCCAGCTTACCAACGAACGGGTCAGTAGCAATCTTGAATGCGAGAGCAGCGAAAGGCTGGTCATCGCCTGAAATTCTTTCGCACTCCTCACCTGTCTCGGGGTTAATGCCCTTGATGTGAGGAACGTCGATAGGAGAAGGCATGTAATCAACGATAGCGTCCAGCAGCTTCTGTACGCCCTTGTTTCTGTAAGAAGTACCACAGCAAACAGGAACCATTGTGTTAGCGATGGTGGACTTTCTTATTACCTTCTTCATCTCGTCGATAGTGATCTCTTCATCAGCAAAGAACTTCTCTGCCAGATCATCATCAACTTCAGCAAGGTGTTCGATCAGGTCAGCTCTGTACTGCTCTGCTTTTTCCACCATATCTGCGGGGATGTCCTCGCATCTGATGTCCTTGCCCAGATCATCGTAGTAGATATACGCCTTCATTTCGAGCAGGTCGATGATACCCTTGAAATCGTCCTCAGCGCCGATAGGCAGCTGTACAGGAACGGCGTTGCACTGAAGTCTCTCGTGGAGCATGTTCAGTACGTTATAGAAATCAGCGCCCATGATGTCCATCTTATTTACATAGACCATTCTGGGTACTTTATAGTTATCAGCCTGACGCCAAACGGTCTCAGTCTGAGGCTCAACGCCGCCCTTTGCGCAAAGAACGGTAACAGAGCCGTCGAGTACTCTCAGGGATCTTTCAACTTCAACAGTGAAGTCAACGTGACCAGGAGTATCTATAATGTTAAGTCTGTGACCCTTCCAGTAGCAGGTGGTCGCAGCAGAAGTGATGGTGATACCTCTCTCCTTCTCCTGTGCCATCCAGTCCATTGTGGACGCACCGTCATGGGTCTCGCCGAGCTTATAGTTGACACCGGTATAGAACAGGATACGCTCGGTAGTCGTTGTCTTGCCGGCGTCGATATGTGCCATGATACCGATATTACGGTAATCCTGCAGTTTGCATTCTCTTGCCATGATTTATCCTCCTCTATACTCTTACCATCTGTAATGAGCGAAAGCCTTGTTAGCTTCAGCCATCTTGTGTGTGTCGTCACGCTTCTTGCATGAACCGCCAACACCGTTAAGAGCGTCGAGGATCTCAGCTGCCAGCTTTTCCTTCATGGTATCTTCGTGTCTTTCACGAGAATACTTGGTTATCCATCTCAGACCCAGAGTCTGTCTTCTGTCAGGTCTAACCTCCATAGGCACCTGATAGGTAGCACCGCCGACACGGCGAGCCTTTACCTCCAGCTCAGGCATGATATTGTTCATAGCCTCTTCAAAGACCTCGAGTGCAGGACGACCTGTCTTTTCCTCTACGATCTCGAATGCTCCGTAAACGATCTTCTGGGCAACACCCTTCTTACCGTCGAGCATGATGTTGTTTACCAGACGTGTTACCAGCTTGCTGTTGTATACAGGATCCTGGAGCACATCTCTCTTAGTAACTCTACCTCTTCTTGGCACTTTAATTCCCTCCTTCACAAATAATGAATTCATAGGTACTCGCTCTGTGACCACGTTTTACCGCGTCACAGCCCCGTCAGTTCCATGCAGAGCTACTTAATATATATTAATCACTCCACTAAAACTGTGGTCTCCGCTTTTTATAGCGGCAATGAGTTATTCCTTTGATGTTTTGCGGGAGCTTGTCCCGTCACTTGCAAGCCGTGAGCTTACTTGGCAGCGCCTGCCTTAGGTCTCTTAGCGCCGTACTTGGATCTTGCCTGCATTCTCTTGGCAACGCCCTGTGCATCGAGAGTACCGCGGATGATGTGGTATCTTACACCAGGGAGGTCCTTAACTCTTCCGCCTCTGATGAGAACAACAGAGTGTTCCTGAAGGTTGTGACCGATGCCGGGAATGTATGCAGTTACCTCGTAGCCGTTGGTCAGCTTAACTCTGGCTACCTTTCTCATTGCTGAGTTAGGCTTCTTAGGAGTAGCGGTTCTTACAACGGTGCAAACGCCTCTCTTCTGAGGACAGCTCTGATCGATCACTCTCTTCTTCTTGGCATTGAAGCCCTTCTGAAGTGCAGGAGCTGTGGACTTGTCTGCAAGTACATTTCTGCCCTTTCTTACTAACTGGTTAAAGGTTGGCATGATTTCTCTCCTTTCATCAAATAGTTACACTGAGCCTATTGTCAGCGTACTTGCCTATTATACACCCTTTCTTACGATATGTCAAGCATATCGGCATAATTTTGACACTTCACACAAATCTGCGCATTCAACTTGCTGACGGGGTGTACATTATCTACTGTTTTACTTTCTTATATCCCAATTTGGTTGTGTATTGTTCCCCCTCCGAAGGCGGGGAACAATACGAAAGAACAGCCATTTTGTATCATCGGCAATACACATCAAAATTGGGAGTTTCTTATAAGTTACGGCATTTTGCAGATGTGAGAGATCACAGCAAAAAGCTCCCCCGCATGAGCGAGGGAGCGATTTTTTTAGAATAACGGATTGGGAACAGTGTGCGAGCTCTCGTTCTTGACGATCTCGACCCTGTTGTAAACGTCCATACCTGTACCCGCAGGTATCAGTTTACCGATGATAACGTTCTCCTTCAGACCCTGCAGCTTATCGGTCTTGCCTCTGATCGCCGCATCTGTAAGAGCCTTTGTAGTCTCCTGGAATGATGCCGCAGACAAGAAGCTGTCGGAGTAGCTGGAAGCCTTAGTGATACCCTGAAGAACGGGCAGTGTGGTGATGAGTCTTGCATTCTCGTCGCCTGCGTCGATCTGAGCCTGTATCTCTTCGTTCAGTCTGTCAACTTCGTTTCTGTCTACCAGTTCACCCGGCAGTTTGAAGCTGGAGCCTGCGTCGTCGATCTTGACCTTTCTCATCATCTGGCGGACGATAACTTCGATGTGCTTGTCGTTGATGTCAACACCCTGCAGACGGTAAACCTTCTGTACTTCGGTGATGATATAGTTCTGGACAGCCTTTTCGCCGTTGACAGCAAGAATATCGGCGGGATTGATAGAGCCTTCTGTCAGAGGTTCACCAGGAACAACGACCTGACCGTCTCTTACCCTGATCTTATAGCCGTAAGGGATAGGATAGCTTTCCTCAACAGGTGTTATCCTGCCGTCAGCCATTATCTCTTCGGTAACGGTGATCTGTTTGGTCTTTTTGACCTCTTCGATCCTTACTACGCCGCCGATCTTAGTGATGATAGCAGCGCCCTTTGGCTTTCTCGACTCGAACAGTTCCTCGACACGGGGAAGACCCTGTGTGATGTCTTCTGCCGATGCGATACCGCCTGTATGGAAGGTTCTCATTGTCAGCTGAGTACCGGGCTCACCGATGGACTGTGCGGAGATTACGCCGACTGCTTCGCCGACCATAACAATGTTGCCGTTGGCAAGGTTAGCACCGTAGCACTTAGCGCAAACGCCGTTTCTCGCCTTGCACTGGAGCACGGATCTTATCTGGATTGAGGTCTTGCCCTCAGCTTCCAGTGCTGCCACTATCTTAGCGGCATCATGCTCGCTTATCAGCTTGTTCTTGGAGCAGATCATCTCGCCTGTCTTAGCGTCCTTGTAGTCTTCAACAAGGTATCTGCCCACAAGTCTTTCGCTCAGCGGCTCGATCATTTCGTTGCCGTTCTTTATATCGAAGATCTCGATACCAACGTGAGTACCGCAGTCTTTCTGTCTGATGATAACGTCCTGCGAAACATCGACAAGTCGTCTGGTCAGATAACCCGAGTCAGCAGTACGCAGCGCGGTATCTGCCAGACCCTTTCTTGCGCCTCGGGAGGAGATGAAGTATTCCAGTATGTTCAGACCCTCACGGTAGTTGGCTCTGATAGGCATTTCGATGGTAGAACCCGATGTATTGGCGATCAGACCACGCATGCCTGCGAGCTGTCTTATCTGGTTTATCGAACCACGGGCACCTGAGTCAGCCATCATATGGATAGGATTATGCTCAGTGTCGTAGCTTGCTTTCAGTGCCTCTGTTACCTTATCGGTAGCAGCGTTCCAGATCTCGATGAACTTCTTGGACTTCTCCTCGCGGGAGATATAGCCTCTCTTATACTGCTTATCCACCTTTTCGACCAGTGCGTCAGCCTCAGCGAGGATGTCTTTCTTGGAAGCGGGGATGTCCGCATCGCACACCGCAACGGTGATGGCAGACTTGGTGGAATACTTATAGCCCAGAGACTTGATATTATCCAGCACCTCAGATGTGAAAGTAGTGCCGTGACGCTGTATGCATCTGTCGATGATGTCGCCCAGCTGTTTCTTCTTAACGAGGAAGTTTACCTCAAGGTCGAACATCTTCTCAGACTCATTTCTGTCCACATAGCCCAGATCGGGCGGGATGATGGAGTTGAAGATAAGTCTGCCGACGGTGGCATCAATGATCTTGGAGATAGTTCTCTCGCCGATCTGCTTGGTGATACGCACCTTGATAGCGGCGTGGAGGGAAACATCGTGGTTATCGTAAGCCATGATAGCTTCGTTGATGTCTCTGAACACCTTGCCTTCGCCCGGCTCGTTCTTTTTCAGCAGTGTCAGGTAATATGAACCCAGCAGCATATCCTGTGAAGGAACGGCAACAGGTCGTCCGTCAGACGGTTTCAGCAGGTTATTTGCCGCCAGCATGAGAAATCTCGCCTCAGCCTGAGCTTCTACGGAGATAGGCAGATGCACCGCCATCTGGTCGCCGTCGAAGTCGGCGTTGAACGCGGTACAAACCAGCGGGTGGAGCTTGATAGCTCTGCCTTCAACGAGGATAGGCTCGAACGCCTGGATACCCAGTCTGTGCAGTGTAGGCGCACGGTTGAGCATTACGGGATGACCCTGGATAACGTTCTCCAGTGCGTCCCAAACTTCGGGCTTTGCCCTTTCAACGTACTTTCTCGCACTCTTTATATTAATAGTAGGATTAGTGTCTACCAGACGCTTCATAACGAATGGCTTGAACAGCTCCAGCGCCATCTCCTTAGGCAGACCGCACTGGTACATTTTCAGTTCAGGACCAACGACGATAACGGAACGTCCCGAGTAGTCAACACGCTTACCCAGCAGGTTCTGACGGAAACGACCCTGCTTACCTTTCAGCATATCCGAGAGGGATTTGAACGCCCTGTTGTTCGGACCTGTTACAGGTCTGCCGTGTCTGCCGTTGTCGATAAGTGCGTCAACAGCTTCCTGGAGCATTCTCTTCTCGTTTCTGACGATTATATCGGGTGCTTCCATCTCGAGCATTCTTCTCAGACGGTTGTTTCTGTTGATAACTCTTCTGTAAAGGTCGTTCAGGTCGGAGGTAGCATATCTGCCGCCGTCCAGCATTACCATTGGTCTTATATCGGGGGGGATAACGGGCACAACGTCCAGTATCATCCACTCGGGTCTGTTGCCAGATACCCTGAATGCTTCAACTATCTCCAGTCTTTTCAGGAGCTTGATCTTCTTCTGACCTGCGGGCAGTTCTTTCAGTTCTGCCTTCAGTTCAGCGGACAGCTTTTCAAGGTCTATCTCTTCGAGGAGCTGCTTGATAGCTTCTGCGCCCATGCCTGCCTTGAAATCGCTCTCATCATACTTTACGAGCAGGTCGTTATACTCCTGCTCGGTGAGCAGTTTGCCTTTTTCAAGCTCGGTATTGCCCGGGTCGATAACGACATACTTTGTGAAGTACAGCACTTCTTCCAGTCTTTTCTGGGAGATCTCCAGCATCTGACCGATACGGGAGGGTGTGCCTTTGAAGTACCATATATGTGATACAGGTGCTGCCAGCTCGATATGACCCATTCTCTCACGTCTTACCTTAGCCCTTGTTACCTCAACGCCGCAGCGCTCGCAGATCTTGCCCTTAAAGCGAATTTTCTTATACTTACCGCAGTGGCACTCCCAGTCCTTATGTGGTCCGAATATCCTTTCGCAGAACAGACCGTCCTTTTCGGGCTTCTGTGTACGGTAGTTTATTGTTTCGGGTCTTGTTACCTCGCCATATGACCACTCTCTGATCTTATCGGGTGATGCAAGGCCTATTTTTATTGATTCAAATACATTAAAATCCAACAGCGATACCCCTTCCTTAAATAGTTAGAAGTTCAGAAGTAAGAGGTAAGAAGCGCAGCGCCGTCAGCGGGCGCTGACTGCCTCTTCTTCCCTGATCTTTTGTTTTGCAGGCTTTTTGTCAGCCCTGTTTATCCACCTGCTTATTCAAACAGGTCATCATCATCTTCAACGTCGCCTGTGTAGCTGTCGTGCAGATAATCGTCATCATCGTCACTGCTGCTGTCGCCGTAGTTGTAGTCGTCATCACCGCTGCTGCCGTAATCGTCAAGATCACCGCTTTCCAGCTCGGAAGTGCCGTTCTCGTCCTCAGCGCCGAAACCGTCATGGAAGTCCTCGCTCTCAGCCGACATCTTGGTATTGTCGTCAGCGTAGTGTGTAGGAATGAGATCGTCGTCGTCATCAAACTTCTGCTTGAGGTCGATCTCCTCGTTGTTGATGTTCAGTACCTTAATATCAAGGCAGAGAGACTGAAGCTCCTTGATAAGCACCTTGAACGCCTCGGGAACGCCCGGATTAGGAACGTTCTGACCCTTCACGATAGCCTCGTAGGTCTTGACACGTCCGTTCAGGTCGTCCGACTTGACAGTGAGTATCTCCTGAAGAGTATAAGCCGCGCCGTATGCTTCCAGCGCCCAAACTTCCATCTCACCGAAACGCTGACCGCCGAACTGAGCTTTACCGCCCAGAGGCTGCTGTGTTACCAGTGAGTAAGGACCAACGGAACGAGCGTGGATCTTATCATCAACTAGGTGGTGGAGTTTGAGGTAGTACATGTAGCCGACGGTAACGCGGTTATCGAATTTCTCGCCTGTTCTGCCGTCGTAAACGGTGAACTTGCCGTCCTCGCTCATGCTCAGTGCATTGGGGTTGATGACCTCGTCCATCGGGTGGATCTCAAAATCATCGTCCTTATGCTCGAGGTAGTTCTGCTGTGCCATTTTGAAGCACTCGCGAATGTCAGCCTCGTGCGCACCGTCGAATACGGGAGTCATTATCTTCCAGCCAAGTGCCTTAGCAGCCATACCCAGATGAACTTCCAGAACCTGACCGATATTCATACGTGAAGGCACGCCCAGAGGGTTCAGGCAGATGTCAAGAGGAGTACCGTCCTCGAGGAAAGGCATATCCTCCTGCGGGAGTATTCTTGAAACGACACCCTTATTACCGTGACGACCCGCCATCTTATCGCCCACAGAGATCTTTCTCTTCTGTGCGATATAGCATCTTACCAGCATATTTACGCCCGGTGAAAGCTCATCACAGTTTTCGCGCGTGAACACCCTGACTTCTATTATAGTACCCGCAGCACCGTGGGGCACTTTCAGTGAATTATCTCTTACTTCTCTTGCCTTCTCACCGAAGATAGCTCTCAGCAGTCTTTCTTCGGCAGTCAGCTCGGTCTCGCCCTTAGGCGTTACCTTACCTACCAGGATGTCGCCCGATCTTACCTCAGCGCCGATCCTGATTATACCGTTCTCGTCCAGATCTTTGAGTGCGTCCTCACCTACGTTGGGTATATCCCTTGTGATCTCCTCGGGTCCCAGCTTGGTGTCTCTTGCTTCTGTCTCCAGATCTTCGATGTGTATGGAGGTATACTTATCCTGCTTTACAAGGTTCTCGTTCAGCAGAACAGCGTCCTCGTAGTTATAGCCTTCCCAGGTCATAAAGCCTATCAGTGCGTTCTTGCCCAGTGAAAGCTCACCATTTGAAGTTGCGGGACCGTCGCCGATGATCTGATGAGCCTCGATGCGCTCGCCCTTATCAACGATAGGTCTCTGGTTGGTGCAGGTACCCGCGTTCGACCTTTTGAACTTGGTCAGCTCGTAGGTATGCATATTGCCGTCGTCCTCGCGGACAACTATCTTATCAGCGTCAACGCTCTCGACAACGCCTGCCTTAGTGGAGACAGCAGCAACGCCCGAGTCGATACAAGCCTTGTACTCCATACCTGTACCAACGATAGGCGACTCGGTCTTGAGCAGCGGCACAGCCTGTCTCTGCATGTTCGATCCCATCAGTGCGCGGTTCGCATCATCGTTCTCGAGGAACGGTATGCAGGCAGTCGCAACGGAAACGACCATCTTAGGCGAAACGTCCATGAAGTCGATCTTCTCGCGCTCGATCTCGAGGATCTGGTCTCTGTATCTGCCGTTTACCTTAGCCCTTGCGAACTTGTGGTCTTCGGTCAGGGGTTCGTTAGCCTGTGCTACCATGAAGTTATCCTCAACGTCAGCGGTCATATAAACGACCTCGTTGGTGACAACGCCCGTTTCTTTATCGACCCTTCTGTAAGGAGCTTCGATAAAGCCGTATTTATTTATTCTTGCGAATGATGCCAGATAGGAGATCAGACCGATGTTAGGACCTTCGGGGGTCTCTATGGGGCACATTCTGCCGTAGTGAGTGTAGTGAACGTCACGAACCTCAAATCCCGCTCTGTCTCTCGACAGACCGCCGGGACCCAGTGCTGAAAGTCTTCTCTTGTGAGTCAGCTCAGCAAGGGGGTTATTCTGATCCATGAACTGTGACAGAGGAGATGAACCGAAGAACTCTCTTATCGCCGCAGTGATGGGTCTGATATTTATAAGTGCCGCAGGTGTGACAACTTCGCTGTCCTGCGACTGGATATTCATTCTTTCGCGGATAACTCTTTCCATTCTGGTGAAGCCGATGCGGAACTGGTTCTGGAGCAGTTCACCTACCGAACGGATACGTCTGTTGCCCAGATGGTCGATGTCGTCCACTGTGCCGACACCGTCGCAGAGGTTGAGGAAATAGGAAACGGTAGCCACGATGTCGTCTATGACGATATGCTTTGGAACAAGCTCATCAGCTCTTGTCCTGATGGTTTCTTTCAGCTCTTCCTCATCGTCGGTGCTTTCCAGTATCTCTTTGAGCACTGCGAAACTTACCTTTTCATTGATGCCGCACTCAGCGGGGTCAAAGTCAACATAAGCCTGCATATCCACCATGCCGCTGCCTATGATCTTGACTTCCTTATCCACCATTCTTGTGACGGTCTCGCCTGTGGGAGCGGTCTCATACTCCTTGACCTCGACAGAAACGAATGCTTCCTTAACGCCCGCAGTCTCGATCTCCATAGCCTTCTCATAGGTGATAAGGTCGCCCTCTTCCGCCAGAACTTCGCCTGTCATCGGAGCAACGACTGCCCTTGTCAGCTTATGACCGACAAGACGGGAACCCACGCCCAGCTTCTTGTTATACTTGTAGCGGCCGAACCTTGACAGGTCATATCTCTTGGCATCGAAGAACAGGTTGTTCAGGTGAGTTTCGGAGGACTCTACCGTAGGAGGCTCGCCCGGACGGAGCTTCTGATATACCTGCAACAGAGCTTCTTCGCGGTTAGCGGTCTGGTCTTTCTGCATGATGGTCTGAGTCAGGCGCTCATCAACGCCGAAAGTAGCTTCGATCTCCTCATTTGTGCCGAAGCCCAGCGCTCTTATAAATGTAGTTATCGGTATCTTTCTGTTCTTATCTATACGGACATAAACGACATCGTTCGAGTCCATCTCGTATTCGAGCCACGCGCCTCTGTTAGGGATAACGGTGGTCTTGAACAGATCCTTACCTGTTTTATCCTTGTCAAAAGCATAGTAAACGCCCGGTGAACGCACCAGCTGAGATACTATGACACGCTCAGCGCCGTTGATGACGAATGTACCGCTGTCGGTCATCTTCGGGAACTCGCCCATAAACACTTCCGACTCCTTGATCTCTCCTGTTTCGAGATTGTTAAGTCTTGCGGTAACTCTCAGCGGAACTGCATACGTTGCATCTCTCGCCTTACACTCAGCTATCGTGTACTTTGAGTTCTCGTCAAAGCGGTAGCCAACAAATGTCAGCTCAAGATTGCCGTTGTAGTCTGTGATCGACGAAACGTCCCTGAAAACCTCCTTGAGACCCTCATCCAGAAACCACTGGTAAGAGTTCTTCTGCACCTCGATAAGGTTAGGCATTTCCAGCACTTCGTTGATCTTGGCGAAGCTTTTTCTGGTGTTTTTACCAAGTCTTACGTCCTTGACATTAACCATAGGCTCGATCACTCCTTAATTTATTTTGAAATTTCTGTGAACTTTCTTACTTTCTGTCCTCGTCAAAACACTTGACAAGAGCCTGAAAGCGCTTCACGAAAGGGTATCTTACACAGTTTTTGCCGCATTTTCGCAACAAAACAGGCGTAAAAATCCATTATGATACAGTATAAGATTATATCACATACTGCAACCCTTGTCAAGACTTTTACGCCCTATAAAATATACATTTTTCAATTTTCGCCGCTTTTCACAAAAACAGCCTTGCAGTCAGCCAAAAACTTCTACAATTACCATTCATAAGATTTTCTGTAAATTTTCTGTGAAGTTCAGCTATTCATTCCAGTATTTTCTGTCAAGATTTCTATAATGCACCGACTGCAAAATGTGTTTTTCGGTGATGACCTCACTGTTATCCATGTCTGCGATGGTGCGCGAGACTTTCATCAGCTTATCGTATGCACGTCCCGAAAGACCCAGCTTATCAAACACCTTGCCCAGCATATCCCGCGCCTCATCTGTCATGGGGCAGAATTCGTGGAGCTTATCGGGCGTTATACGCGCGTTGCAGGTTATTCCCGTGCCTTTGAAGCGCCTGTTCTGTATATCACGCGCTTTCTGCACCCTTTCCCTTATGGCGGCAGACGGCTCGGACTTCTGCGATGAGGCGAGGTCGTTGAACTCTACGGGGACAGCCTCGATATGTATGTCGAACCTGTCCAGCAGAGGTCCGCTTATTTTATTAAGGTAGCTGACCACCTGCTTGTGCGAGCAGATGCACTTACGTGTGGGATGGCCGAAATACCCGCAGGGACACGGGTTCATAGCGCCTATCAGCATGAAGGAGCTGGGATAAGTGATGCTCCCGAACACCCTTGAGATAGTCACCTGCTGGTCTTCGAGGGGCTGACGGAGTATCTCCAGCGATGCCCTTGAAAATTCTGCCATTTCATCTAAAAACAGCAGACCGTTATGCGCCAGTGAGATCTCGCCAGGCTTGGGTATGCTGCCGCCGCCCGCAAGACCTGCTGTGCTGACCGTGTGGTGGGGCGCACGAAAAGGTCTCACCGTTATCAGCGGGGCATTTTTGTCGATATGTCCTGCCACCGAATGTATCTTGGTAGTTTCGATCGACTCCTCAAAAGTCATGGCGGGCAGTATGGACGGCATACGCTTTGCAAGCATGCTCTTGCCCGAACCGGGCGAGCCGACCATAAGCACGTTATGACCGCCCGCCGCCGCGACTTCCAGCGCCAGTTTGGCGGTCGTCTGTCCGCGCACGTCAGCAAAATCGAGTTCGCCGAAATATGACACTTTTTCGGGCTTATACGGAAGCGCGGGCACTATCTCAGCCCTGCCCGTCAGGTGGTAGACCAGTTCGCCCAGCGAGCCGACACCCAGACAGTCTATGCCCTCCACCACCGATGCTTCGCGCAGGTTATCCAGCGGCACGAAGATGCGCTGCATGCCCTGTTCCTTAGCCAGTATGGTCATGGGCAGAACGCCCTGTATCGGTCTTATCTCGCCGCTCAGCGCCACCTCGCCTATAAAAGCCGAGCGCTGCATATACTCATTATCGGATATGCCCATGACCCTCAGCACGGCAACTGCTATGGCAAGGTCATGCACTGCGCCCGTCTTTTTGACATCGGCGGGCGCGAGATTTACAAGCACCCTTGCTTCGGGGAAATTCATGCCGCAGCTGCGGAATGCGGAGCGTATCCTCTCGCGGCTCTCTTTAACGGAAATATCTGCCAGCCCGACTATATCGAAAGAATCTATGCCCTCGGAGCATTCTATCTCACAGGTCACGGGAAAGGCATTCAGCCCCAGCAGACCGAGACTGTTTATTCTGGCGTACATTCGCCCTCACCCTTTCCGCCTGACAGCACGCCCTCGAAAAAGGCAAGCACATCGTCATAGACTTCTTCCTTGTTTATCTCATTTATGACCTCATGCTTTGCGCCGTTGTATATCTTCATCTCAACGTCACAGTCGTACAGCTTCATTTTATTGTAGACTTTCAGCACGCCCTTGCCGCAGTCGCCCACGGGGTCTTTACTGCCCGATATAAGGTAGGTGGGCAGTTCTTTGGGGTATTCCTCAAACCACTGGTCACGGTTTGAAAAATGCTCTACGCTGACCAGATTTATAAAGCCGTTGACCGTGAACTTGAAAGTGCAGTAGGGGTCATCTGCCAGCTTTTTGACTGCTTCTGCATCGCGGTTGAGCCAGCCGCCGCCGTCACGCCCCGCTTTGGTGTTATAGATGCCGTATTTGCCAAACATAGCCTTATCGGTGAGGGGCGGTCTGAACCTGTCGCCCTTCGCTTTTTTAAGACCCTCCAGATACAGCAGAAGCTCCGGCTCGTTCCCCAGCAGACCGCTTGTGCCGCTGAATATCACGCCGTCAAGTTCATCGGGGTACTGGGTGACATAAGCCCTGCCCAGCAGACTGCCCATGCTGTGTGCGAACATAAAGTATGGCAGATCGGGATATTCCTTCTTCATTATGCGGGTGAGCCTGTGCATATCGGCTACGCAGTGCTGCCAGCCGTTGTTTTCGGAGAAATAGCCCAGCTCGTCATTCTTGGCGGGGTCGATGATGCCGTCTTTTTCTTCTGCCAGCTTTGCGGCTGTCATGCCGTGTCCGAGATGGTCGTTGCCGACCGCGAGATAGCCGTGATCGTTCAGCCAGCGGGCAAAAGGTCTGTATCGGCGGACATATTCGCACATGCCGTGTGCCAGCTGGACTATCGCTTTCGGCTTAAAGTCGGGCTTGGTGTATATCTCGTAATATATCTGTTTTCCCTTATCGCTTGACGGGAAGTATCTTTTTTCGGTGATGTATTCGCTGTTTGACATAGTTATTCCTCCTTCGGGCATATATGATAAATGCTGTTCAGTCAGTTTTATCGGGGAACAAAGTCCCTGATGTTAGTATTATACCACAAATATTTCTAATTTTCAAGAGCATTCTTGATTGATTTTTGTGGAAATTTTAAAAATCACGCAGGTAATCGTTTATAATTGTTAAAAAACTATTATCCCCCTTGCCAAATTCTCTAAATATGGTATAATATACAAGTGTAAGTGCGCACAAACCGCACTTCGCTTTTACGGAAACATTATTCGCTCGCGCGGCGGGCAAATTTTTTGATGAGGTGAATCTATATGAGCAAAGAAAATGAACTCTATCAGCTTTGGTGCGAGAAAGCAGTCGATGATCCCGATCTTCAGGATGAGCTGAAGTCCATCGCGGGCGATGACGAAGCTATACTCGACCGCTTTTACAGAGATCTGGAATTCGGTACAGGCGGTCTGCGCGGCGTTATAGGTGCGGGTGCTTACAGGCTGAACATCTACACCATCAGACGCGCTACTCAGGGTCTTGCTGACTATGTAAACGAGACTTACAAGAACCCCAGCGTTGCCATATCCTACGACTCGCGTATCAAGTCTGACGTATTTGCAAAGGCTACTGCGGCTGTTATGGCGGCTAACGGCATCAAGGCTTACATATACCCCGAACTTATGCCTACACCCTGCCTGTCATGGGCTGTAAGGGAACTGGGCTGTCAGGCGGGCGTTATGGTAACTGCTTCGCACAACCCCGCTAAGTACAACGGCTACAAGGTATACGGCGACGACGGCTGTCAGATAACACTTGATGCAGCCAACACCGTTATCGGCAAGATAAACGATGTTCCCATGTTCGGCGGCGCTAAGGTCATCGACTTTGAAGAGGGTCTCAAGAGCGGCATGATCGAGTACATAGATCAGTCTGTTATCGACAAGTACCTCGACAAGGTGGCTGAACAGGGCATACACACCGATCTGGTGGCTGACAGCGGCTTAAAGGTAGTTTACACACCTCTCAACGGCACAGGCAACAAGCCCGTCCGCGCTATACTCGACAAGATCGGCATCAAGGAAGTGACTGTCGTTCCCGAGCAGGAGAAGCCTGACGGCAACTTCCCCACCTGTCCTTTCCCGAACCCCGAGATCAGAGAGGCGCTGGCTAAGGGTCTGGAACTCTGCGACAAGGTAAAGCCCGATCTGCTGCTGGCTACCGACCCTGACTGCGACCGTGTGGGCATCGCTGTTCCCGCACCCGATGGCAGCTATGTGCTGTTCTCGGGCAACGAAGTGGGCGCTATGCTGCTGAAATACATTTGTCAGGAGAGGACTGCGCTTGGCACTATGCCTAAGAATCCTGTTGCTGTAAAGACCATCGTTACCACAGACATCTGCTGCAAGATAGCTGAGGAATACGGCGTTGAGCTGAGGAACGTGCTGACAGGCTTTAAGTTCATCGGCGAGCAGATAGGTTTCCTTGAAAAGGACAACGAGGCTGACAGATACATCTTCGGTTTTGAGGAGAGCTACGGCTATCTGGCAGGTTCTTACGTGCGCGACAAGGACGCTGTTGTGGCATCTATGCTGATCTGCGAGATGGCAGCATTCTACCGCACAAAGGGCATCACTCTGCTTCAGGCGAGGGAAGAGCTTTACAAGCAGTACGGCAACTACATGCACAGTCAGGAATCCTTCCAGTGCGAGGGTGCAAGCGGCATGGAGAAGATGAAGGAGATCATGGCGGGTCTGAGAGCAAATGCGCCTAAGGAGATCGGCGGTCTCAGGACTGTTTCTGTTGCTGACTACGCAGCAAGCGAGCAGACCGACTGCGCAACAGGTGCAAAGACCGTTCTGACCCTGCCTAAGTCAGATGTTCTCGCGTTCAACCTTGAGCAGGGTGCGAGCGTTATCATCAGACCTTCGGGCACTGAGCCTAAGATCAAGGCTTACTACACCGCCATCGGTGATACAAGGGCTGATGCCGAAAAGACTGAAGCTGCTCTCAAAGCAGATTTCAAGAAGATACTCGGTTTCTGAGCTTATTTGAAATGATAATACCGCAGTCCGTGTGGGGGCTGCGGTATTTTTTTGCCTTTATAGCGCGGAAATATAGTGCCGATGTTATCCCAGAGTGAAAGACTTTAACTGAGGACTGCCATCGCCCTTGAATGTCAGCCAGATGGCGTTAACACCGTCGGGGATCGCGGCATCGGTGCTGTTGGTCACCCAGACGTTGGTGCCTTCGACTTTTATCTCGCCCAGCACTTCACCGTCCCATGCGGTCTTGATCTGAAATACGCCGTGACCGTAGGCGCGGGTGGTCACGCTGAATTTGGTGATGCCCTTGCAGTCGAAATACTTGAATCCGATATTCGTGCCGTTGTGGACGTTTGTGATGTAGCCTGTTTCTTCGTCACCGTCACTGCCGTCCTGCACGATGCGGGGGGCGTTGAGGTCGCCGATGTAAAGTTCGGGCTTTTCGGTGAACAGACAGCAGGCGATATAAGAGGGATATTCGCCCTTGCCGACCAGCGGTCCGCCGTTGAGTCCGCAGGAAGTTATCTCTGCCTGACCGAAACTGCCGTCAGCATTAAGGGTCAGCTTTTCGGCACAGCCCTGACGGGAGAACCATGTGCCGTTGGTATGGCGGTGGTAGAAGATATACCAGTCATCATTCAGCTGAATGATACTGCCGTGATTGTTAGCGCCCCGACAGGTGGGCATGTCGGCGGGCTTGTAGCTGTCTATGTGCAGGTCGGTGTTGCTTACCAGAACTCCGCCGTATTTAAAGCCGTCAAGAGGGCTGTCGCTGACAGCATAGCAGAGTTCGTGCATGACCTCTGAGGAGTAGATGAAGTAATATTTATCCCCGACCTTGCGTATTGACGAAGCCTCGAAGAATGCGTGCTTTTCAAAGTCTGTGCCCTCGCTGTAACAGCTTCCCGGCACGACAACGGTGGGTTCGTGAATGACGGTCAGCATGTCCTTATCGAGAGTGACCACCTTTGCGCCTATGCGGGACTTGTCACCGATGCCGCAGAAGCCGCTGTACATGTAAGTGATGCCGTCCTCAGTCAGCACACCCGGATCGAACTGGGGTTCATCGCCCTCTCTTTCGCCGAGACGAGTGCCGTCCTTATAGTGTACATAGCCGTAAAATTCGTACCTGCCCGCAGGTTCATCACAGACAGCCACCGACATCACGCCGACTTTGTCAAGCACGTAATAGAGGTAGTATCTGCCGTCGGGACCGACTGTGACATCGGGCGCGTAGAGACACATGTGACCGTCCTTGTTCATGGGGTCGGCGTTTCTGGGGTAAATAACGCCCTCATAGCGCCAATTGCCCAGATCGTTCAGCGGTGCAGACCAGCATACATAGTCGCCCATGCAGAACACATAGCCGTTCCACTTGTCGTGTGAACCGTAAACATACACTCTGTCGCCAAAAACGTAGGGTTCGCCGTCTGGGATATATTCCCAGCTTGGCAGATAGGGGTTGAATGCTTGTTTTTTTGACATTGAATATCCTCCTTTTTGCCTTTTATTTCATATTATCAAGCAGAAATCTCGTGAAAGCACTGTTCTCGGTCGAGGGCTTTGCGCCGTCGGGGGTGAACTCCATCTCGGCGCGGTCGCTGTCGGTGTAGCATCGCCATTCGGGGAGTTTATTGCCGTTTATGTCAAAGCTGTTGGGGTCGCCCGTTTTGATGAAATTCGCCCAGTAATCGCACATCTGTCGGGCGATGTCGTAGTGCCTGCCCTCGTAGGGGCGGCTGCACTTGGCAAGTGTTTCAAAGAAGAACCACAGATCGACCGAATGGAAAGTACCCGGGTGATCGTCTCCCGGTATATCGGGGACGAACCTGTAATAGTAGCATGGGCGGCTGTCGGGGAGTTTATCCTCTGCGAGATATGCCGATTTCACGCCGAGTTCGGGTGCTGAAACGGGTGCGCAGCCGCCGCCGCAGGTCTTGTGCGCTTCAGGGAAAGCGAGAAAATCTTCGGACGCATCACCGAAGCAGTCTGCCGCCAGCGCTTCAAACTGTTCTTCGTTATCGGCATGGAGAAACTCCATGAACTCGTCGCCTGTGTTGCCTGCCATGACGGGAACGCGGTTCCTTGTGCCGTTTTTGAAAGCCGCCATCGGGTCGCCTGTGCTGAACTTGTTATCCTGCACGATGGTGAAGAACATCTCGCCTTTATTCCTCAGTTCGGAATACTTTTGTCGGATAAAGTCGGCATCGAGTTTACGGGCTTCTTCGAGGGTGCTGACACCCATGTATTCAAACAGGCGCTCGCCTTTTTTTCCTGCTTCTTCTAGGCTTTGGGGAATGAAAAAGCTGTTGACCGCGTAGGGACTGCCGAACATGCCGCTCATAACGACTGCTTTTTGGAAATCGCCTGCGTTGTCTTTGCAAGCCATCTGCGCCATGACGCTTCCGCCGCCAGCCGACTGACCTGCGATGGTGATATTATCGGGGTCGCCGCCGAAATTCGCGATGTTGCGGCGCACCCATCTGAGACCCGCCTGCTGGTCAAGACTGCCGAAATTGCATGGGGCATCGGGCTGTTCCTCAGTAAGCTGAGGGTGCGCCATAAAGCCGAACGCGCCCAGCCTGTAATTGACCGAGACCACAACTATATCACGTCTTGCAAGGCGTTCGCCGTCAAACTCCATCTCTGAGGTATAGCCCCACTGAAATCCCCCGCCGAAGAACCACACCAGCACAGGTTTACGCTCATCGGCTGACTTGGCGTTCGTCCAGATATTCAGGTAAAGGCAGTCCTCGCTGATGGGTATATCGGGGTCAACATGCCATTCGCGGCAGTAGATGTCAGTACCCACGCCCGGTCTGTCCTGCATGGAGATGGGGGCGAATTCAAAGCATTCGCGCACGCCCTGCCAGTCAGCACAGGGCTGAGGTGCGCGCCAGCGGTTCTCACCGACAGGCGGTGCGGCAAAAGGCACGCCCTTGAAAGATGTTATTCGCGGGTCGGCGGCAGGAAGTCCGCGCACCTTTCCGTTTTCGGTATTAGCTATCCTTAACATATTGTCAACTCCTAAGACGGTATATTTTATATATATTTTACCACCGAGCATGACAAATTGCAAGACATATCGGGCAGTTTCTCTGACCGATTATTGCTGATTTTCAGTACAAATTTCCATTTTATTACATGTTGACATGTGAATGATCTTTCACACGCCTATCTCCTCAAACAGCTGCTGAGGGGTCTGCCCTGTGTAGAGAATGCCGCGTATGCCGAAGTCTTTCGCGCCTTTGATATTCTTCGGGCTGTCATCGATGAACACGCAGTTATCCTTTGATATGCCGTATCTTTCGCAAAGGCGGGAATAGATCTCGGCATCGGGCTTGACGACTTTCTCGTTGCAGGAGAAGATGCCGCCGTCCATATACCGCGTGAATTTAAGCGCATCGGGTGCGGCGTGTATCAGGAACTCAAAAAAGTTTGAAAGAAAGAAAACGCGGTGTCCGCGGCGTTTCAGTTCTTCTATCATGGGTATGGTGGTATCTTTCGGGTGAGGTATCTTACCTATCTGCGAGAAAACATGGCGTATATCCCATTCGTGGTCGGGGGCTTCGGCGATGAATTTTTGCAGGACTTCTTCCACCGACCACACTCCCCTGTCAAGTTCTATCCAGTGTGGGTTTCCCCACATCGCTTTTGTTACGATGTCGGCGCAGTCCTCACTGACTATACTGCGCACAAAATCTTCAAAATCAAAATCTATCAGCACTTTGCCGATGTCGAAAATAATATCCATAATGACCTCCGAAAACTGCATTTGCAGGCTTATCCGCCTGCCCGATATAATATAACACATAGCAAAGATGATGTCAAGGGCGAGGGGCGGAAAGATATACGCCAAGCCCCCTAAGTTCTGTATAGCCCAATTTGGTTGTGTATTGTTCCCCCGCCGAAGGCGGGGGAACAATACGAAAGAACAGCCATTTTGTATCATCAGCAATACACATCAAAATTGGGAGATTTATTTTTGCACTGAAAGCCGGTCTACCGTATCGTGATATAATAAAAATGCCCCCGACATTGCGGGGGCAGATATTATCATAGCTGTGCCAGTTTTGCGAACTGTGCTTTGAGTGCAGGGTATATCTCGCGGTAAAGCTGATAGAATTTCTCGTACTCGGGGACTGCTTCGGCGTTGGGCTGCTGTATCTTGTCGGTCGCAACGACAGCCTTGCAAGCCTCGGGGACACTTGAGTAAATGCCTGCGCCGACCATCGAAAGCAGAGCCACGCCCAGTGCAGGACCTTCCTTTGAAGATGCGGTCTTTACGGGGCAATTGTAGAGGTCTGCCAGCATGGAGCGCCACAGCGGTGAACTTCCGCCGCCGCCGCAAGCCATCATGTCGGAAACGTTTATATCCATCTCGCGGAACACCTCAACGCAGTCACGCAGAGAGTAGCTTACACCCTCCATAACAGCGCGGAGCATCTCTTTTTTGGTGTGCATAGCGGAAAGACCGAAGAACACACCTCTTGCATTCGGGTCAAGGTGAGGTGTGCGCTCGCCCATCAGGTAAGGCAGGTAGAGCAGTCTGTTTGCGCCAACGGGGACTGTTTCAGCCTGCTTGTCCATCAAATAATACTCGTCAACGCCCATGTACTTTGCAGTTTCCTTTTCGGGATTGCAGAAGTTATCTCTGAACCATTTCAGTGACAGACCTGCGCCCTGAGTAACTCCCATAACGTGCCAGCTGTTGGGTACTGCCGCACAGCAGGTGTGTACTCTGCCCTTAGGGTCGATGGCGATGCCCGATGTGTGGGCAAAAACAACGCCCGAAGTGCCTATGGTGGTGAACGCCTTGCCGTCCTCGCAAACGCCTGTACCGATGGCAGCAGCCGCATTGTCGCCTGCGCCGCCCACAACGATAGTGCCCTCGTTGAGTCCCAGTTCGTCAGCCATAGCTTTTGTGAGAGTGCCTGTTATCTCGCAGGATTCGTGAACCTTGCCCAGCCAGTTCTTGTCTATCTCAAAAGCGCTCAGCAGTTCATCAGACCACTTTCTGTTGGGAACATCGAGCAGCTGCATGCCCGAAGCATCGGAAACTTCGGTGGCATACTCATGTGTCAGCACGAAGCGCAGGTAGTCTTTAGGAAGAAGTATATGTGCGACCTTTGAATATATCTCAGGCTCATTGTTCTTCACCCAGAGTATCTTTGCCGCAGTCCAGCCTGTCAGGGCGGGGTTGGCGGTTATCTCGATGAGTTTCTTCTCGCCCACATGTTCGTTCATCCATGCGACTTCGTTTGCGGTTCTCTGGTCGCACCAGATAATGGACTTTCTCAGCACGTTGTTATCCTTATCCAGCATTACCAGACCGTGCATCTGTCCCGAAATGCCGATGCCCTTGACATCGTTCTTGTTCACGCCGCTCTGCGACATTACAGCCTTGATTGTGTTGACCATCGCGCCTGCCCAGTCAGCGGGGTCCTGTTCAGCGTAGCCGTTCTTCGGCTGATACATTGGGTACTCGATGGTCTTTGAAGCCACCACTGTTCCCTTTTCATCGAACAGCACCGTCTTGGTACCGCTGGTACCGCAGTCAACGCCTATTACATATGCCATAGTTATTACTCCTTTATATATAGATATTTATTTTTGCCGAAACGTTCGGCATTTGCTGCCCATCTGTCAGGATTTCGGGAAATATACTCACTCACCTGTTTAAGCTGTTCTTCGTTCCATATCACGGTGTCATAAAAAGATGTCTGAAAAATCTTGCGACCTTGTTTATTCGCCCGTTTATTACATATAATTGTAACTAAGGATTTAAATGAGCAAACTACCTCCATGAGGGTAGGGCGGGGGCTTGCTCCCGCCTTGTCCTCCGCAATTCTGAAAATGATATGTATATGATCGGGCATTATCATGTAATTATATACATTAACGCAAGGATAGCGTTCATTTAATTTCATCAATTGTTCTTCTGCAATTCTTCCAATTGGCGATAAAACAACACTTGCGTGGTTTTTACCGGCGGGAGCAAGCCCCCGCCCTACACCACATACGTCATTCTCAGAATCATTAATGCGTTGTATTTTAGAAAGAACAGGTACCCTTTTTTCAGTGCATATAGTGACATGATAAAAGCCAACTTTGCTATAATCATATCTTTTTAGTCTTGGGTGAACACGACCATTTCCCTCATACATCCCTATTCCCCGCGGCGTTCAAAGATCAGCACGATCTCGTTTATCGTGGCGTTCGTGCCTGTGGTGTAGCCTGCGACTGTTGCGCTGTGGCTTTCTACGCCCACCTCGTCGGTAAAGCAGAATTTCAGCCGCCAGCCTTTTTCGCCGTACATCGCCAGCACATCTGCCAGCGCGGACTCGTCTGCGCCGCCGTTGTCACGGTCACGGACAGTCTCCACCGCGTACTCCATTTTGTGGTTTTTGCCATCGTTTTTCAGCGACATCAGCGTTATGTAGGTACGCAGGTCTTCATCGCTCAGCGTAGTCGGGTCGATGCCTGTCTGCTTGTCAGCCAGCACCGCCATTATCTCTTTTTTCAGTTCAGCGTTCATCTTCACACCCCCATAAGTTTCTCGCGCACATCGTATATGCGCCCGCAGTCGGCACACAGGTCAAACAGCGCAAAGCTGTACGGAAAACCCTGTGCGGCAAACTTTTTCAGAAGATTTCCCGCACTGCCCATGCCTGCCATATCCTTTATCAGCCTGCCGCCGCATTCGGGGCATCTGCCGAAAGCTATGCCCTCGCCCGCCAGTGTGTCTGCCAGCGTTTTCGGGTCGCCGCCGCCCTCTCTTGCGATTAGCACAGGTCGGTCTTTTTGTGAACAGCCCGCGCATTCGCGGCAGCTGAGGTCGTACCGCGCATAATGCTCGACCGTATCATTTTCGGGGTAGTATTTGTATATGAGCGCCCCCTCCTCACCGCTGAGGAGAGCCTTAACAAAGACTTCGCCGCCGCATTCCGTACATTTACTCACTGTCAGCCGCCTCCTTTATATTGGGAAGTTCAGCCATCAACAAGCCGCACTTTTTGCAGACATAAAAATCTTCATTCTGGGTGAAGACACCGCCACCCGAACTTATGGCAAACATGCCCGCCTCTTCTTTCGCCTTTTTCGTCACAGGCGCGAAGGCGTGTTTTTTTCGGTATTCCTTTGAAAGCCAGTAAACGCCGTCACCACGCCCGCCCATCAGAACACCTGCGGTCATACCGTCACCGCATTTTGGACAATCCATTTCACTCTTCCTTTCTATTTTACCCATCGGCGCGGCAAAAGTCAAGCGCCGATTTGCTTTTAGCTGACCGATTATTGCGCCGCACCATAGCGAGCCGCCTTAAAATTCAGACAAAATCCGGTCACAAAATCCATAGATCCGAGCTTTTGCGACCGAATCTTGTGAATTTAAACAGTTGGATCGCTATTGCTGAGTTTTTCAAACTCATCAGTGCCCACCCCGCAGACGGGACAGACAAAATCTTCGGGGAGGTCGCCCTCGTAGATATAGCCGCAAACCTTGCATACCCACTTTGCATCGCCCGAATTTTCAGCTTTTTCTTCGGCTGAGGGCTTTTGCGCTATGACATTTCCGTTCTCGTCTATGGGCGAGAAATCAGCCGCGCCGTGTTTGCACAGCGGACAGACGAAATCTGCGGGCAGTGCGCCCTCATAGATGTAGCCGCATATATTGCATACCCATCTTTCACCGACAGCTTTGCTCTCAGCCTTAGCCGCAGGCTTCGGTTTGACATTTGCGTGGTAGTACGCATAAGTCATCGGAGCGTTGTCGGACATGACCGCACCGTCCATAACGTCAGCTATGAACATGGTGTGTGTTCCGAGGTCGATAGTCTGCACCACTTCACAGCAGATGTAAGCGCAAGCGCCTTTTTCGGCTATCGGCAGACCGTTCCCCGCAAAAGTCAGGGGATAGTCATAAAACTTGTTCTCCCACCTGCCGCTGACGAAGCCAAAGTGTGTAAACACTGAAAAATCAGCAGTTTCATCAAGTATCGAAACATTGAATCTTCCGCTTGACCTTATCATATACTCGGTAAAATTGCCCTTGTTGACCGTCACCGAAACGCGGTTCGGTGAACTTGTTACCTGTGACAGCGTGTTGATGATACAGCCGTTGTACTGATCTCCGCACCTCGCCGTCAGCACATATAATCCGTAGCTTATCTTGTTCATGACCGTCATATCCATATTTTCTGCCTCCTGCTTATAGTTTTCTCTCAGTTCCGAAGTTTGCCGCTTCCATGCATTGGCGGGAAGCAGTAAACAGCTGAACGGGGTTCGGTTTTTCGGCACACCTGCCGACTGTTCCGCCGAAGGGAACGCCTATACAAAAAGGGGGAAGAGCCTTTTCGGGCTTTCCCCCTTGCTGTCAGTTATCCGTCTTCTCAAGAATGAAGTATTCCTCGTCTGCATCGCATTTGAAATCCTTTATCACCCAACCGCTGTCAACCAGCAGGTTGAGTTTTTCGATGCGCTGAAACCTGTCATACACAGGCGCAGGAACACCGTCACCTGAGGCTGATTTCCTGATGAAAAAAGTCTTTTCCATAGTTATACGCTTCTTTCCGAGAATGTTCTCCAAAAATGAGTTGCCGATGGCTTGGTAATCTGTTAAAACCTTACAAATGTATTATACTACAATTTCGTCACAATTGCAAGTAGCCCGCCGCAGTTTTAACTTTTCTGTAACAATTTGGTACATAATTTTGAACTTTTCCCGAAAGCGTCCGCGAGCTTTACGGTACATCAACGCTGAATTTTAAGCAGTCGTCCGAAGCAAATTCGGGGAAGGAATATTTTGTCTGCTTATTGCCGTCAACGATGGTAACATTGCCCTGCGCTGACAGCCAAAGCGTATTCCCGCCGCTTTCGTTCCAGACATTGACTTCGTCCGCATCAGCGATATGCAGAGGGCAGCCCATTTCTTTTTCAGAACGCTGTTCCCGCGTTTCGCCCGCATCGAACGCATCATGCGCAAGGTCTGAGTTGATGTATATCGGGAAACACTTTTCGCTGTTGTTGAAACTGAGCGACATAGTGCAGTGCTCGTTATCTATATCAAGTCTTTCATCGGTACAGTTGGTCAGCGAATAGCGGTACTTCACATCTTCACCGTCCCAGCGGTAATCGAGCCGCTCTTTCAGCCTGCCGTCTCCCGAAACATATGTCACATATCCGTCGCCGCTGTCTTCAACATAAAACCTGTCATCTTTGCGGTCTTCGGCTTTTGTTTCTGCCGATGCCGAACTGCTTTCATATTTTGAAACGTTATTGTCGCCCTCAGCGGCACAGCCCGCGAGAAAAATTGCCAGAGCCGCCATAAATACTGCTTTTTTCATGGTGTTCACCTCCGAAAATATCACAAACCGTATACATATCCTATCTGACCCACAATATTAGCAGCTTTACTACCAACTGTCCGGTATGTATTGTCAGCTACTTCTTTTTCTTGTCCGCCAGCAGACCTATCAGCGCGATGACCACCAGCACGCCGCCGCCCAGACATGCGAATATCTGCCACTTGCTTTTTGTCTGCTCTTTCAGCGTTGACTTATGTTCGCTCTTTTTGTCTTTTTCAGACTCTTCTGCCGCAAGCATTGCTAGTTCGCCCTGAATGACGGGCTTGTCTGCTGTCAGCACACAGGCGCTTTCCTGCGCCGCGGGACAGACTTCTGCCCCGACGGGTGCCGCCGTCATACAGGCAGATGCCTGCATCGCCAGAAAAGTGCATATCAGTCTTTTATATGTCAGCTTCATATCATTCCCCCGAGTTGTGCGAAATATATTATGACTATCCCTTTAGCACACCAACTAAAAATGCGGTGAACAAAAGATATACGCCAAGAACCTTAATTTCTGTATAGCCGCTGTTTTTGTGGTGTATCAGCGGGATAATCACAAAATATATTACAAATTGCGCATTACTGCTAGACTGCACAAAAAATTCACATTTCATCATTTTAATTATACACTTTTTCACAAATGATAGCAACCATCAATATACACAAATTTCATCGCAGGCTGTACAGCACTTTAACAAAAAAAGGCGCGGGAAGTGTTTCCCACGCCGATGTTTCTGCCATTTCAAACAGCATAGATACTGTACACAACACAGCGGCTGATTTTTTGTGCAGAACGTTCATTAAATTTCATTAAATTTCAGCCTCAGAAAAAAGCGAAAAAATATTGACTAAACACCGAAATTATGCTATTATTATAAAGAGTGCGATCAGTTTCGCATGGTATGGAAAAGGGGTAAATAGAATGGCTATTTTTAAACTTAGACCCGCTTTCAAGGATTATCTTTGGGGCGGCACACGACTGAGAGATGAATACGGCAAGGACTGCGACTATGACAAGGTCGCGGAAAGCTGGGAGCTTTCCTGCCACAAGGACGGCGCAAGCGTAGTGGCTGAGGGCGAGTTCGCGGGGCTTACACTTGAACAGTATATCGAAAAGGCAGGCAGAAAAGTACTGGGCAAGAACTGTGAGAGGTTCGAGAATTTCCCGATACTGATAAAGCTGATAGATGCAAAGGACAATCTTTCGGTGCAGGTACACCCCGACAACGACTACGCGATGCGGGTCGAGGGCGAGTACGGCAAGACCGAGATGTGGTATGTGGTTGACTGTGACGAGGGCGCTGAACTGCTCTACGGTTTCAAGCACGAGATAAGCAAGGAAGAGTTCGCGCAGAGGATCGCTGACAACACTCTGCTGGAGGTCACGAACAATGTGCCTGTACACAAGGGCGATGTGTTCTTTATAAAGTCGGGAACACTGCACGCCATCGGCAAGGGCATACTTATCGCTGAGATACAGCAGAATTCCAACACGACCTACCGCATTTACGACTACGGAAGAGTCGGCAAGGACGGCAAGCCGAGAGAACTGCACGTTGACAAGGCGAAGGACGTTACAAAGCTGGCACCTGCCGAGCAGTATCCCGATACACCTGTTGTCTGCGAGGGCGGTGCTGAAAAGAAGCTGATGGCGAAGTGCGAATACTTCACCACCTACCGCGTTGATGTGGCTGAAAAGGCTGAATTCACGGCAGATGAAAGCTCGTTCGTGAGCCTGCTGGTGCTGGAGGGTGAGCCTGTCATAAAGGCTGACAGCGAAGTTTCGGCTAAAAAGGGCGACAGCATATTCATTTCGGCAGGGACGGGCAGATTTACCGTTGAGGGCAAGTGCCGTTTCGTGCTGACAAGGATAGACGAAGTCTGATATATTTGCGGCGTGGGGCTGTGAGGGTCACATGTCACATATCGGCAGGGACGGGCAGATTTACCATTGAGGGCAGATGCCGTTTCGTGCTGACAAGGATAGACGAAGTCTGATATATTTGCGGCGTGGGGCTGTGAGGGTCACATGTCATCTGATGAAGATCCCCCTTAGCCTGATGATGCGGCAGGGCTGCACATTTGGCGCGGGTAAAATTTATTTATAAGGTATAAGGAGAAAAGGAAAATGAAGTATTACATTGGTATTGATCTCGGCGGCACTAACATCAAGGCAGGTGTTGTCAGCGAGGATTTTGAGATAGTTGCTAAGGCTACCTGCAAGACCGACCTGCCGCGTCCCGGCGAGGAGATATGCGCTGATATGGCAAAAGTAGCGCTGGAAGCTGTCAAGGAGGCAGGGCTGACCCTCGATGACATCGAGGCTGTGGGCATCGGCACACCCGGTACTGCAAACTCTGCAACAGGCGTTATCGAGTATTCTAACAATCTGGGATTTCTGAATTTCCCTGTGGTAGAGCTGATGAGGACACACATCGACAAGCCCTGCTATGTTGAGAACGATGCTAACGCTGCGGCTTACGGTGAGTTCGTTGCAGGTGCGGCTAAGGGTGCTAACGATGCTGTCTGCATCACACTGGGCACAGGTGTCGGCGGCGGCATAATCATCAACAAGAAGATATACTCGGGCTTCAACTTTGCGGGCGCTGAGATAGGTCACACAGTTATAAATGTGGACGGTCCTCAGTGTACCTGCGGCAGAAAGGGCTGTTTTGAGGTGTATTCTTCCGCAACGGGTCTTATAAGAATGACTAAGGAAGCTATGGAGAAAGACCCTGCAAGCGCACTGCACGCTGAGGTTGAAGAGCATGGCAAGGTCTCCGCAAGGACTGCTTTCAACGCCATGAGAAAGGGCGATGCCACTGCAAAGCAGGTAGTTGATGACTACATAAAGTATCTGGCTTGCGGTATCGCGAACACCATAAACATCTTCCAGCCCGATATACTGTGCATCGGCGGCGGTGTCTGCAACGAGGGCGACCCTCTGCTGCTGCCGCTCAAAGAGCAGGTGGCTAAGGAAGTCTACACAAGGAACTCCGAGAAGAACACCGAGATAGTCATAGCAAAGCTGGGCAACGATGCGGGCATTATCGGTGCGGCATTCTTAGGTCTTAACAAGTAAGCATAATATAATATGACTATCCATTTAGCACGCCAACTAAAAATGCGGTGAACAAAAGGATAATTGAGCGCCTCACGCCAAGAACCCTAAGTTCTGTATAGCCGCTGTTTTTGTGGTGTGTCAGCGGGATAACAACATAATATAAAGGCATGATAAGGAACGGTCACAGAGATGTTCTCTTTCCCCTGCCTGCGGCGGGAGAAAGATGACTGCAAACTGAAGGCTTTTCGGTACGATCTATCGGCGTGATGACCGTAATAAAGATAAAGCTGACTTTAACGCACGCATGCTGACGGGTGCGCGGGGAAAGGTCACAAAAACAAAGGGATATACAGAAAGCGAGGCTGAAAAAAATGAGCTTGAAAGACAGGATAAAGGCTACCGCTGAAAACGCAAGAGAATACGTTGAGAGCGGCAAGCTGAAAGAGGGCATCGACAAGACTGTTGCTCCTGTGAGGGAATATGTGCAGAGCGGCAGGCTGAAAGACGATGCTGACAGAACTGTGAGGTCTGCGAGAGAGTTCGTCGGCAGCGGAAAGCTGACTGAGGGCGCGGGCAAAGCAGTGCAGAAAACCAAGGACTTTGTCACAAACGGAAATATACAGGAAAAGGCAAGCGAAGCTGTGAGGAACGCAAAAGAATATGTCGGCAGCGGCAGGCTGAAAGAAGATGCCTCGCGCACTGTTGACAATGTGAAGAGCGTTTTCAGCGGTGAGGACTTCATCGCAAAGCGCAAAGCCGAACAGAAGGGCAAGCCCACCGAAGAGATAGTAGATGTCGAACCTGAGGACGCTGTTCACGAAGATGACGATAAAAACGGGCAAATATGACGGAATGGAATGATCTGAATTGAAGCTGAACTTACTGCACAAAGTCGGTGCTGCTGCACTTGCCGCAGGTATCGCGGTGCTTGCGGCAGGGCTGGTCATAATGTATAAAAGTACGCATCTGACTGATATATCCGAACTTTCAGCTGATGACCTGAAAAGCGGAATGTATGTAAAAGGCACTGTCACAGATGTTCTGCGCGGCTTTATGCCGAACCCCGACACTGATGACAACACCACAATAAACGAACCGCTGGATATTTGTACTACCGAATCGGAGGAGACTTCAGAAGAAGCATACGCCTCTTACGTGCTGATACCGCTGGGTACTGAAAAAGAAGATTTTGCCTGCTTTCTGCTGGATCAGTTCAGGTTCACGGAATTATACTATCAGGTAATGACGGGAAAATCGGGGGACGGTACGGAAGAGGGCGTAAGTGCTGAATTTGAAGGCATCGTGACAAAGCCCAGCAAGGAAGAGGAACGTCTGATGAAAGATGCCCTCGACAACTGGAACAAGAACTACTCGTACCTCTGCTACAACTATTATGTTATAGGCGACATCAACAGCGAAACGATCCCGCCGTATGTGATAAAATGCAAGGATATGAAAGTCAGAAAATTCTACTGGCTGTACAGCATACCTCTGCTGTTCATGGGCAGCGTGCTTCTGTTTATGGCGGGAAGTCCGAAGAAAAAGCTGAAAAAGTAAAACTTTCACCGTATGGTGATAAAAATAATTATAAAGAAGGTATTCATTATGTCTAAAAACTATTTTTGCGAGGGTGTTGACAAAGCCCCTCAGAGATCACTGTTCAATGCGCTGGGCATGACTAAGGAAGAGATGGAAAGACCGCTGGTAGGTATCGTTTCGTCTTACAACGAGATAGTACCCGGTCACATGAACATCGACAAGATCGTTGAAGCTGTTAAGATGGGCGTTGCGATGGCAGGCGGCACTCCTGTGGTATTCCCCGCTATCGCTGTATGCGACGGTATCGCTATGGGTCATCAGGGCATGAAGTATTCACTGGTGACAAGGGATCTGATCGCTGATTCTACCGAGTGCATGGCGCTGGCGCACCACTTCGATGCACTGGTGATGGTACCTAACTGCGACAAGAACGTTCCAGGTCTGCTGATGGCTGCGGCAAGGGTAAATGTGCCTACTGTTTTCGTTTCGGGCGGTCCGATGCTGGCAGGTCACGTAAAGGGCAAAAAGACTTCCCTTTCAAGCATGTTCGAGGCTGTGGGCTCTTACAACGCAGGCACTTTCACACTGGACGATGTGCAGGAATTTGAGGACAAGGCATGTCCGTCATGCGGCTCCTGCTCGGGCATGTACACTGCAAACTCCATGAACTGCCTTACCGAAGTGCTGGGCATGGGTCTCAGGGGCAACGGCACCATACCTGCTGTTTACTCCGCAAGACTTAAACTGGCTAAGCAGGCAGGCATGCAGGTAATGGAACTGCTGAAAAAGAATATCCGTCCCCGCGATATAATGACAGAGAAGGCTTTCAGGAACGCTATCGCCGCTGATATGGCACTGGGCTGCTCGACCAACTCGATGCTCCACCTGCCCGCTATCGCACACGAGTGCGGCATAGACCTGAACCTCGAACTGGTAAACGAGATCTCCGAGAAGACACCGAACCTCTGCCATCTGGCACCTGCGGGTCACATTTACATGGAGGACCTCAACGAAGCAGGCGGCGTTTATGCGGTGCTGAACGAGCTGGCTAAGAAGGATCTTATCTACACCGACTGCATGACCTGCACGGGCAAGACCGTTGCTGAGAACATCGCAGGCATCGTAAACAAGGATACCTCAATAATCAGACCTATCGACGACCCGTTCATGCCAAACGGCGGTATCGCTGTGCTGAAGGGCAATCTCGCACCTGATACCTGCGTTGTAAAGAGATCGGCAGTTGCACCCGAGATGCTCAAGCACGAAGGTCCTGCAAGGGTATTTGACAGCGAGGAGGAGGCTATCACTGCTATACGCGGCGGCAAGATAGTTCCCGGTGATGTGGTTGTCATCAGGTACGAAGGTCCTAAGGGAGGTCCCGGCATGAGAGAGATGCTCAACCCGACTTCCGCTATACAGGGCATGGGTCTCGGCTCGACAGTCGCACTGATAACTGACGGACGTTTCAGCGGCGCTACAAGAGGTGCGGCTATCGGTCACGTTTCACCCGAAGCTGCGCTGGGCGGCAATATCGCGCTGGTAGAAGAGGGCGACATCATCGCCATCGACATCAATGCTCACAGCATAGAACTGAAAGTTTCCGATGAGGTCCTGGCTGAGAGAAGAAGCAAGTGGACTCCCAGAGAGCCTAAGATAAAGACAGGTTATCTTGCACGCTATGCTTCACTGGTAACATCTGCCAACAGAGGCGCTGTGCTGGAAATAAAGTAACAAACGATCTTATAGAATGAAACGGAGGAATTTGACATGAAGAAGTTTATTTCTGGTTTTCTGGGCATACTGTTCGTTATCATAGTGGTATGCGGCGTATTCGTATGCACTTATGTATTCAACAAGCCCAGCCATGACAAGAACACCGATTCGAGAAAGCTCATTCTCGGATACTGGACTGACAAGGACGACGACATCAGGTTCTATTTTGACCAGAGCGGTGAGTTCAAGATAGTTAAGCTCAGCGATGAGGATCACATCTACGCACAGGGCTATTTCAAGGTCAACGAAGATGCGGGCAAGATAAAGCTGATGATAATGCCCAACAAGGAGAGAGATGAGTCCTTTGAGCTGGGTGAGAAGCTCAAGCTGTTCGCTGACATCACTTACAGAAACCTGGAAGCTGATGAGCCTTACAGCGACAAGGGCTGGACTTTCATGTCCCAGAAAGAGCGTGAAGAAGTAATGAAAGCTAAAGGCTCATGCAAGTTCATAATGTCTAACGCTGATGAAGATGTTTACAACTGCGAGTGGACCAGAACTGTAACAGAGTTCAACGGTGACGAAAAGGCAGAAGAGAGAATGAACAACAAGAGATAATGGAGTTACTGATCAAAAATGTCCGCGCCTGCGACCCTCAGTGCGGGCTGGACTGTATTACGGATATAGCTGTCGATGGCGGGGTGATAACCGCCATCGGCAAAGATATTGGACCTGAGGAAAAAACAAGAGTAATAGACGGCAAGGGCAGGCTTTGCGCAGTGCCTGGTCTGTTCGATATGCATGTACATTTCCGCGACCCCGGACTGACCTACAAAGAGGACATCATCACGGGTGCGAATGCGGCTAAGGCAGGCGGTTTCACGGGTGTGGCATGCATGCCCAACACAAAGCCGCCCATCGACTCGCCCGAACTTGTTGAGTATGTATTTGACAAGGCGAAAAAGACAGGCATAGATGTTATACCCTACGCCACTGTCACAAAGGGCATGAAGGGCGAAGAGCTGTGCGACTATGAAGAGCTGAAAAAGGCTGGCATCACCGCTATTTCCGATGACGGCAGACCTGTGGAGAATGCGGAGCTGATGCGCAGGGCGCTGGAGCTTTCAAACGACAACGGGCTTATCATCACATCGCACTGTGAGGATCTGAAAATAATCAACGGCGGCATAATCAACAAGGGCGAAGTTTCCGAGAAGCTGGGCGTAAAAGGTATGGACAGAGCCAGCGAGGACAGCATGACCGCCCGCGAGATAACCCTCGCGATGAGCTGTGATGCGCGCATACACATCTGCCACGTTTCCACATGGGGTTCGGTGAATATCATAAGGGCGGCAAAGCGGGACGGCGTGAAAGTCACCTGCGAAACCGCGCCGCACTACTTCACCTACACTGACGAGAAACTGCTGAGCCGCGATGCGGACTACCGCATGTCTCCCCCGCTGAGGACCGAGCGTGACAGGAAGGCTGTCGAGGAGGCGCTGCTTGACGGCACTATCGACTGCATAATCACTGACCATGCACCGCATTCGGCTGAGGAAAAAGCTGATTTTGAAAAAGCGCCCAACGGCGTTGTGGGGCTTGAAACTTCGCTGGCTGTGACGCTGACACAGCTGTACCACACAGGCAAGCTGAGCCTTGACAAGCTGGTGGAAGTAATGAGCGTCAATCCCAGAAAGATACTGGGTCTTGAACCGATAAAGATAGCTGTCGGTGAAAGATGCGATCTTTGTATATTCGACCCCGACTTTGAGTGGGAGGTCGTACCCGAAGAGCTGAACTCAAAGAGCAAGAACACTGTGTTCAAGGGCGAACATCTGAGGGGACGGAATATGTACACCATTTGTCGCGGCAAGGTAGTATACAGCCTGTGACGGACTGTTCGTGAAAAACAAATATAAAAGAAAACTCTCCCTGCTGCGGCGGGGAGAATGTTTATACGCAGGTCGGAGATAAAATGAGGAAGAAACTATTCGACATAATCGAAGTCATCAGTGAAGAGAACAAGGCAAGCGACATCTATGACGGCGTGATGCTTTTTGTGATAGTCACAAGCCTTGTGCCGCTGGCTTTCAAGTCTACAAACACCGCATTCGAGGTCATTGACCTTGTTTCAACGGTGATATTCATGGTCGATTACATACTGCGCTTCATCACGGCTGACCTGAAACTGAAGATAAAAGCACCTGCGGCGTTTTTCATCTACCCGTTCACGCCGATGGCGGTGATAGACCTGCTGGCGATACTGCCGTTTTTCTCGTTTCTCAACGACGGTTTCAGACTGCTGAAAATACTCAGGCTGACAAGGACTTTCAGGGTATTCAGGGCGGCGAAGATGCTCAGGTATTCAAAAAACTTGATGATACTGGTGAACGTACTGAAACGTGAACGCAAGGCGCTGACCGCTGTGGCGACACTCGCGTGCGCTTACATAATGCTTTCGGCGCTGGTGATATTCAATGTCGAGCCTGACTCTTTCGGGAATTTCTTTGACGCGGTCTACTGGGCGACAGTTTCGCTGACAACGGTGGGCTACGGCGACATCTACCCCACAACGACACTTGGACGGGTGGTCACTATGCTGTCATCGCTGTTCGGCATTGCGATAATCGCTCTGCCGTCGGGCATAATAACAGGCGGGTATCTCAATGAGTTGAACAATATGAACCACACAGACAGCGAAAGCACGCAGAAAAACCTGCCCGATAACACCACGCTGAGGTGAGTATACGGCACTTATGATAACGGCTTTCCATGTGCCTGCGCAGGAGAATGGCGGCAGATACTTTTTTGACCCGACCGAATGCGGGATAGCCGAAAAGGGTATGTGCTGTTCGGAGGAGGGCTTTATCCATTATCCTCACATACCCGAAGCTGAGGTCATGGGAGCATTCATAAAGGCGCAGGACGACAGACGCACAGACAGCTTTTTTCGCGGGGCGGAACTGCCTGCTATGTTACGGGCAGTGTTTGAGAGCGGAGAGTCTGAGCGTGTGGCTGAGTACCGCAGATCTGAGATCAGGTATCTGCTTGACGGGCTGAAAGAGGTGATGTGATGAACGTTTTCCTTACAGATGTGAAGGAGGTAAACGGCAGTACGATAGTAACTGCCCATCACGAACTTGGGAAAGTGTGCGGCATATGGCACTTCGATGAGGCGCCGATAAAGGACGGCACTTACGGGATAGAGTTCACATTCGGCGGGAATGAAGATACGGATATATCCGAGATAGCTGTTGTTGAGGGTAAGCGTGCTTCATTTTCGACCGACGGCACCACGGACACTTTTACGGCGGTATGCGAGGATATAGAAGAGGACGGGGACGGTGCGGTGCTGTATCTGCGGTTTTCCCCTGACGGGCTTGAAATGCTTGCAGTGAACGAACGCGGCAGGATAAATATCGGAGATATGGTGAGGTTCTCTTTTCCCTGCGAAAAGGTGGGGATATATCCGTACTGAGCTAATCACCGATATACAACGGAAATAATTGAACCAAGGAGGAATTTTAAATGTCAATGGACAGACTTATTGAAAACATAGTTAAAACACAGAACCCTTCGGTGGTGGGACTTGACCCTAAGCTGGAATATGTGCCCGAATTCATCAAGGAGAAGAAGTTCAAGAAATATGACCGCACACTGAAAGCGGCGGCTAAGGCTATACTGGAGTTCAACAAGTGCATCATAGATGAGATACACGACATCTGCCCAGCTATAAAGCCGCAGGCTGCTTACTACGAGATGTACGGCTACGAGGGCGTTAAGACCCTGTACAAGACCATTCAGTACGCTAAGGAAAAAGGCATGTTCGTAATGACTGACGGCAAGCGCAACGACATCGGCGCAACTATGGAGGCTTATGCGGCGGCGCATCTGGGTCTGACTGATGTGGGCGGCGAGAAGATAGAGGCTTTCGGTGCTGACGCGCTGACTGTAAACGGCTATCTGGGTTCGGACGGCATAAACCCTCTGCTGGAACAGTGCAAGCTGTATGACAAGGGCATTTTCGTGCTGGTAAAGACTTCAAACAAGTCATCGGGCGAGCTTCAGGACCTGAAAATAGGCGACAAGACCGTATATGCCACAATGGGCGACATGTGCGAGAAGTGGGGCAGTGAAGTCATGGGCAAGTACGGTTACAGCGGTGTCGGTGCAGTTGTGGGCGCAACATATCCCGAACAGCTGGCTGAGATGAGGGCGGCACTGCCGCACACATTCTTCCTTGTACCCGGTTACGGCGCACAGGGCGGCGGCGCTGAGGGTGTAAGCAAGGGCTTTGACAAGAACGGTCTGGGCGCGATAGTAAACTCTTCGAGAGGTGTTATGTGCGCATACAAGAAAGAAGAGTGCGATGAACATGATTTCGCAAAAGCCGCAAGAAGAGAAGTTATCCGCATGAAAGAGGATATAATCTCCTATCTGCCGAGGATCGCGTTCCCCGAATAAGCAGAAATATGGTCATAACGCCGCAGCAGCGGAGTATACAGCGTTTCAGCGGGCATAATAATGAAAGTTCGCTGTTATGTCGGCACAACGGCTGAAAAAGCGGTAAAAAAGAATATGGTTATTCCTTTAGCACACCACCCCAAAATACCTTTAAAACAAGGAAATACTGAGTTGATGTTATCTTTCCCCCGCCTGCGGCGGGGGAAAGATAACACGCCAACTATATTCAGTTCCCGATATAACATCGTTTATTTTGGTGTGTCAGCGGGATGACCGCGTAAATAAAAGCAAAGCTGTTCCGCCGTGACCTATTTCACGGCGGGCGGCGCTATGCAATTATCAACAATAGAAAGTTTAGAATTATAGGGGGGAAACCTATGGCAATACTCGACTGGAACAAATATCTGGAAAAAGCCGCAGAGGTCAACGCTGAGGGCGCTGTACTGCTGAAAAATGACGGCGTTCTTCCGCTGGACAAAAACAGCGAGATCTCCGTTTTCGGACGGATACAGCTGGACTACTACAAAAGCGGCACAGGTTCGGGCGGAATGGTCAACGTGGCTAAGGTGACGGGCATAGTTGACGGTCTGCTGGAGGCGGGCGCAAATCTCAACGGGAAAGTCCTTAAAACCTACCGTGACTGGGTGGCTGAACACCCCTACGACTACGGCGAGGGCTGGGGCGGCGAACCCTGGTGTCAGCAGGAGATGCCTCTTAGTGATGAACTGGCGGCTGAGGCGGCTGAGACTTCCGATGCCGCGCTTTGCGTGATAGGCAGGACTGCGGGTGAAGAACAGGACAACAGCTGCAAAGCGGGTTCATATCTGCTGACAGATGCCGAAAAGGATATGCTTCGCACCGTCAGGAAGCACTTTAAGAAAATGGCTGTTCTGCTGAATGTGGGAAATATCATCGACATGGGCTTTGTGGACGAGTTCTCGCCCGATGGGGTCATGTACCTCTGGCAGGGCGGCATGACGGGCGGCACAGGTGCGGCTAAGGTACTGCTGGGAGAAGTTTCGCCCAGCGGCAAACTGCCCGATACCATAGCATTCGGCATCGCTGACTACCCCTCTGACAAGAATTTCCACGACCGTGACCGCAACTTCTACGCAGAAGATATTTTCGTGGGATACAGGTACTTTGAAACTTTCGCCAAAGACAAAGTGCGCTATCCTTTCGGGTTTGGTCTAAGCTACACCGATTTTGAGATAACGGCAGAAGCCGTCGGCGGTGCTGAGGGGGTAAAACTCACAGCTAAAGTGAAAAACATGGGCAGATGCGCGGGCAAGGAAGTTGTGCAGGTCTACATCGAAGCCCCGAACGGCAGGCTGGGCAAGGCGGCAAGAGTGCTGTGCGGGTTTGAGAAAACTCCCCTGCTGGCGGCAGGCGAAGAGTGTACGCTCGAAATTGACATTGACAGCCGCAGTATGGCTTCCTACGATGACGGCGGCGCTTACGCATGGGTGATGGAAGCGGGCGAATATAACATCTATGCGGGCAGTGATGTCAGGTCGGCAAAGAAGGTATACAGCTTCACGTTGGCAGACGACATCGTGATAGAACAGCTTGAACAGGCGCTTGCACCTGTGACTGAGTTTGAGCGCATGGTGCGCACCGAAAGTGGTCTTGAGTACGAAAAAGTTTCCATGTCAAAAGTGGACGAAAAGGCGAGGAGACTTCAGTTCATGCCCGAAGAGATAACGCAGTCGGGCGACAAGGGCATCACACTTGCCGATGTGGCTGAGGGCAGGAACGGTCTTGATGAATTCATCGCACAGCTTGACGACAATGACCTCAACTGCCTTGTGCGCGGTGAGGGAATGTGTTCGCCTAAGGTAACACCAGGTACGGCGGCGGCATTCGGCGGTGTTTCAGACAGGCTGGCTGAACTGAAAGTGCCTGCGGGGTGCTGTTCGGACGGACCTTCGGGCATGCGCCTTGATGTGGGCACAAAGGCTTTCAGCCTGCCCAACGGCACACTTATCGCGGCAACTTTCAACAAGCCGCTGCTGACTGAACTGTTCACGATGATGGGTCTTGAGATGCGTGCCAACAAGGTAGACTGCCTGCTGGGACCCGGAATGAATATACACCGTCACCCGCTGAACGGCAGGAACTTCGAGTATTTTTCGGAAGATCCGTTCCTCACGGGCAAAATGGCGGCGGCAGAACTGAAAGGTCTGCACAGTGTAGGCGTTGAGGGCACGATAAAGCATTTCTGCGGCAACAATCAGGAAACGAACAGGCATTTCCTTGATTCGGCAGTCAGCGAGAGGGCGCTGAGGGAGATATATCTGAGGGGCTTTGAGATAGCTGTCAAAGAGGGCGGCGCAAAGTCCGTAATGACCACCTACGGCAAGGTCAACGACCTGTGGACTGCGGGAAGCATCGACCTGAACACCACGATACTCCGCCACGAGTGGGGCTTTACAGGCTTTACCATGACCGACTGGTGGGCAAACATCAACGACAGGGGCTGTAAACCTGACAAGGACAACTTTGCCGCGATGGTAAGGGCGCAGAACGATGTCTACATGGTATGTGCTGACGGCGGCAAGCACACTGACAACGTGGCGGCTTCTCTTAAAAAGGGCGAGCTTAGCCGCGCTGAACTCCAGCGTGCGGCGAGGAACGTGCTTTCCTTTATTCTCGGCACACATGCGATGAAGCGCATGACGGGCAGTGATGAGACAGTCGAAGTGATAAACAAGCCTGCCGAGACTGTCGATGACGGTGCGGCTGAGAGGGTATTCACCCTTGACGGCGGACTGACCATCGACATGACCTCTGTTAAGACTGCGAGAAACCTTGATTACAGCTTTACCCTTGATGTCACACAGCTGGGTCAGTACCGCATGGAGATAACCGCAAGTTCGACACAGAGCGAGTTAGCGCAGATGCCTGTCACCGTATTCAGCATGGGCACGGCATGGGGCACATTCACCTGGAACGGCACAGGCGGCGAACCTGTCACCTTCACCATAGACGAGATGCCTCTATTTTCGAGATACACCATCTTCCGTTTACATTTTGGTCTTGGCGGACTTGATATGCGGAGCATCACCTTCACCAAATTAAGATCTGCCGAAAACACGGGGCTTAGTAATTCATAATTCATAATTCATAATTCATAATTATTGACATGGTCGAAAGAATGCCGTTTTAGGCGGAAAAACAGCAAATCTTCCGACCAAAGAGCGGGCAATTCGCAGAGATAAGAGCGTGGACGAAACTCTCGTCTGCGCTCTTTATTTGTGCGGGCGACGAATCGCCTGCGTGGTATTATTCGGACAGCGCGCTGTCCACCGTGATAGGCTGTCAATAGTTCAAGGGACGATGATCTGCGGGTGGGAGGGAGGGGAGGCAGCCCATAAAAAGAGAAAAACCAGCAATAAAACGAAAGTACACATTGCCAATAAGATGCACACTAAGCCTTCCCCCGCAAGTCAGCAGAAGCCATGCCGCGAGAAATTGTTGACATATCCACCCATTGATGTTATAATCAAAGCATATCCGATAAAATGGAAAGGAAATACTATGAAACACCATCTCTATAACCCCGATTTCAAATTTGTCCGCGCACCCGAGAGTTTCGATAAGTACACAGACAGAGAACTTCTGCAATACTGTCTGGGCGCTACCATGTACATGCCCGGCACTAAAAACTTCACGCCGAAGATATTAAACGGTTCGATGCCGGGTCTTACCACCGTTGTGCTATGCTTTGAGGACGCTTGCCCCGAAGACAGCGTGGAAGCCGCCGAGAAAAACGTCTATCACCTGCTTGATACTGTCACAGATGCTGTCGAGAACGGCACTCTCGACCCCGACCGCGTACCGCTGATATTCGTGCGCATACGAAACCTCCAACAGTTCAGGCACTTTGCAAAAGGTCTTGACAAGCATAAGGCAAAGTCACTGTGCGGCATAAATTTCCCGAAATTCAACGCTGAAAACGGCTATGAGTACTTCGCTTACCTCAAAGGTCTGAGCGAAGTGCTGGACGATACCCTCTACGGCATGCCCATCATAGAAGACCCCGAAGTTGCCTATAAAGAAAGCCGCATAACCGAACTGCTTGGCATAAAACGCATACTCGACAAGTACCGCGATCTTGTTTTGCAGGTAAGGGTGGGCGGCACTGACTTTTCATCGGTGTTCGGCGTAAGGCGCGGGGTAGACTATTCCATATACGATATTATGACCGTCCGCGAATGCCTTGCAGATATAATGAATATCTGCGGGCGAAACAACGATTATGTCATCTCGGGTCCTGTCTGGGAGTACTTCCGCGCACCGAAAGAACTGATGTTTGAAGAACTCCCCTCCCACAGCCTTGAGGACTATCTCTTCAAACGACAGACCATAGTTAACAACGAGGTCGATGGTCTGCTGAGAGAGGTCATTCTCGATAAGGCGAACGGTTTCGTGGGCAGGACTGTCATTCACCCAACACATGTGCGCTTTGTAAATGCGCTGATGGCGGTCACAAAAGAGGAATACGATGATGCCTGCATGATACTCGGGAACACTCAGGGCGGCGTGGTAAAGGGTTCCGGCGGCAATAAGATGAACGAGATACGCCCCCACACCAACTGGGCTACCAAAATATTCATGCGCGCCCGCGCTTTCGGCGTTATCGAAAACCAGAGCGAA
>NZ_CACWPP010000008.1 GCF_902762735.1 uncultured Ruminococcus sp. | reverse complement strand
TCACCGGATTTTAGTGCAAAGACGGGTCATCAGACAAGCGCAAAACGACGTATCTGCGCGGTTTGCGCCGTGTAAAATCCGTGTGATTTTGTGTGATTTCTCGTGTGATTCCGTGTGATTTCGTGTGATTTCGGGTCGAAAAGCAGTGCTTTTTTACAGAAATTGGATGTCGAAATTCGACACCGAATTTCCAAGCAAAATGCCCGCAAACCGCGTAATAGCGTGCTAAGCAAAAAAAATCCCGTGTGATCAAGCTTTTGACCACACGGGGATTTGGCGGAGAAGGAGGGATTCGAACCCTCGATGAGCTATTAACCCATACACGAGTTCCAGTCGTGCGCCATAAACCGGGCTAGGCGACTTCTCCATTGGTTTTTAGTTTTTGTTGTGTCCCTCACAACAGTATCTATTATATCACAGTTGATTAGATTTGTCAACCCCTTTTTTCAAATTTTTTTGAGTTTTTGCAATTTTTTTATGGTTATCCCCCCTGACACACCACATTTTTGCAAGCAAACAGGGCAGATGTGGTAAATCGGCGTGCCACATAGCTCCTCCCCTACGTAAGGATAGAGGGTTTGGGGGTGGTGGTTCGCCCCTTGCCAAGAACGCTGAATTACGGCTATCAGATATTGGTGTGTTAAAGGGATAACCATAATTTTTTTATGACTACCCATTTAGCTCACCAACTAAAAATGCGGTAAACAAAAGGATAATTGAGCGCCACACGCCAAGAACCTTAAGTTCTGTATAGCCGCTGTATTTGATGTGTGTCAGCGGGATAACCACAATTTTTTTCGGGAGCATTTTATACTGCATAATTTATCCGAAAGCGTTTTCGTAATTTGCGAAAATTAGTTAGTATAACGATTGAATAAATTAATATATTGTGATATAATTGTGTCATAGTAAATGGGAGGCGCTTAACATGAAATACAAAAAGAAGAGCTACACTGACATCGAAAAAGTTGATGAAAACGGCATATTGTTTTTATCAGGCGAAGTGCTGGATCTCAGGGAATGTGCCAAAGATGGGACTTGCTGTGTCGGTGAGCGTGACATCGAAGCTGAACCTCCTTATTTTGAATTTTACAGCACAGATAAACCGATAAGAGTTGTCTTTGACAGAAAGGGTCTGCTGAGCGATATAGTCAATGTGCGCGAGTTTCAGAAGCTGAACAGTCTGATAACCAATGCAGGTTTTTCTACACTTGACATCAGCTGAATGCTGTAAGCACTGACGGGAAAAGGAATGCGGGCAGTAAAATAATCACGGAAAGAGAGATTTTTAATGGACAAAAAATATTTACATTTGCTGGCAAAGGAATTTCCGAATATAGACAGCGCCGCCAGTGAGATCGTCAACCTTTCGGCAATACGCAGTCTGCCAAAGGGGACAGAATACTTTTTCAGTGACATGCATGGCGAGTACGAAGCGTTTCTGCATATGCTGAAAAGTGCATCAGGCATGATAAAGATAAAAATAGACCTGACTCTGGGCAAGACAGTTTCTTCTGCCGAAAGGGAAGCGCTTGCGGCATTGATATACTACCCCGACAAGGAGCAGAAGCGTCTGAAAAAGGGAGGACTGCTGACTGATGAATGGCGCAGGCTTACCATATATCGGCTCATACTTGTGCTGGAGGCTGTATCGGCAAAGTACACACGTTCGCGTGTACGCAAGAGCATTCCGCAGGATATGGTGTACATACTTGATGAACTGCTGAATGTGACCGATGATGTAAATAAGGAGTATTACTATGATGAGATAATCACCACTATACTCGATACAGGCATAGCAGACCACTTTATCAATGAGCTTTGCAAAGTCATACAGTCGCTGGCGATAGACAGTCTGCACATAATCGGCGACATCTACGACAGAGGACCACGCGCTGATATAATAATGAATGAACTGATGAAAATGCATGATGTTGATATTCAGTGGGGCAATCACGACATTTCGTGGATGGGCGCAGCTTCGGGAAACCGCGCACTTATCGCCAACGTCATACGCATAGCTATGCGCTATAATAACTTTGATATTCTGGAGGACGGCTATGGACTGAACCTGCGTGCGCTTGCGGTTTTCGCAAGTGAAGTCTACAAAAATGATGAATGTGAGCTGTTCATGCCGCAGACCCTTGATGATAACATTTATGATCCTGTTGATACAAAGCTGGCTGCAAAAATGCATAAAGCTATCACTATCATTCAGCTGAAACTGGAAAGTCAGCTGATAAAGCGTCACCCTGAATGGGGCATGAAAGACCGCGAAGTTTTCGGGCGTATCGACCCCGATAACGGTTCGGTGGAGCTGAATGGTGTGACCTATGAGCTTCTTGATAAGAATTTCCCGACCGTCAGCAGGGAAGACCCGTCGGCGCTGACTGAGGCTGAGAACGAGCTTATGACGGTTCTCGCAAACTCATTCCAGCACAGCGAAAAACTTGGGGAACACATGCGTTTTCTTTACTCAAACGGCTCAATGTACAAGACGATAAACGGAAACTTGCTGTTTCATGGCTGTATCCCTCTTGATGATAACGGCGAACCGCTTTCGCTCACCATTGAGGGGAATGAATATTCGGGCAAAGCGATGCTGGATAAGCTGGACGAAGTGGCAAACAAAGCGTACTTTCTGCACCCGTCCGAAGAAAAAGAGAACTCTGCCGATCTGCTCTGGTATCTGTGGTGCGGTCCTGTTTCGCCGCTGTACGGCAAAGACAAGATGGCTTTTTTCGAGCGTTATTTCATCGCAGACAAAACTACTCACACCGAGAATTACAACGCATATTATCATTATTCCGAGCAGGCAGAAGTCTGCCGCAGGATACTGGAAATGTTCGGATTAGATCCTGATAAGGGGCATATAATCAACGGACATGTACCTGTAAAAATAAAGAATGGCGAAAGCCCCGTTAAAGCAGGCGGAAAGCTGTTTGTCATAGACGGCGGAATATCAAAGGCATATCAGAAGGCGACGGGCATAGCGGGCTACACGCTTATCTATGACAGTCACAGCCTGAATCTTGCACAGCATAAGCCGTTTATCGCGGGCGAAAGCGAACACACTCCCACTATCAGCATGGTGGAAAGGCTGGAACGCAGGGCAAATATTTCCGATACAGATAAGGGCGCTGAACTGCTTGGGCAAATAAACGATCTGCGCGAACTGCTCAAAGCCTACCGTTCAGGCGTGATAAAGCAAAAGCAGGGGAACAGGCAAAGGAATTTTATCAGATAGAGGTGGTGTATGGCAATGCTTAGCTCGATCTACGGAGATTCGCTCAGTACATTTGAGGGTATGAACCCTCCCGGACATATCGTTTATTATAATATTGATAACCGCATGAGGCACAGTCTTATGGAGGTAAGTGAAACATGGTGGGGAAGGGTGCTGAACGAATTCGGGTGGGAACTTCTGGTCAACGCTTCCTATTCGGGCAGCCGTGTTTCGGGAAGCGGTTTTCCTTCTGCATGCAGTTATGAGAGAATGGGTTTTCTGCAAAACGAACGCACTCCCGATATTATATTGGTGTATCTGGGATATAATGATTTCGGCTTCTGCGTTCCGTTGAAGTCTGAAAATAGTGAGAACGATCCCATGTGTTTTTACGATGCATACTGCCTGATGCTCAAAAGGCTGAAAGAGAAATATCCAAATTCAAGGGTCATATGTGGGACGGTCATGCAGAATTACATTTTTTACCGCCCTGACATTTCCGAAAGACTGGAAAAAAATCGTGACGGCACACCACTTTCGGCTTACAATGAAGCCATAAAAGCTGCCTGCGTTACAGAAAAAGTTGAATGTGCTGACCTGCACGGAACAGGCATACGCTGTGACAGCCTGTCCGACTCTCACTGCACAGGCAGGGGGCACAAAGAAATGGCAGAGGCATGGATAAAAGAGCTTAAAAGGATATTATAGAACCAAAAAATGCGGAAAACACTCAGTCTTCCGCATTTTTTTTATGTGTTGCCGTGAACTTTGTTGGTCATCAGCAAAGCAAGTGCCAGACCCTGCCCGATAATGCAGAAAAACACAGCTTTTAAACCGACGATCCTTGTAATTACAGCGCCGACTGCCGCGCCAATGATAAAGATACCGATGATCCCGAAATAAGACAGCGACTTGTGAAGTTCGTTTTTGTCTTTTGCCTTCAGATAATTGAAAAGGCTCTCACTTCCGCTTCGCAGATTGCCCGTACACATTGTTGTGGCATAAGCGTTGCCGTTCAAGCGCCTGAAACCTTCGACCTGCATGGCGCAGGTCAGCGAAACAAGCACATTTGCCAGATCATTTCTTGTGTCAGGTATAAACACAACAACTGCAAGCACAGCCATCTCGATAATAAGCGTGAGCTGATGCCAGTGGACTTTCGGATCATCGTTAAAGCGTGATTTGATAAGCTCGACCGCTATAACACCGATGACAAATGAAAGTATTGGTATCAGGCAGTGAACAGCTCCCCTTAATTCACGATCGGTCAGCCTGAGCCCCATCAAAACTATGTTGCCTGTCTGAGCGTTCGCAAAAACACCGTCACGGCATATGTAAGTGTAGCTGTCCAGATAACCGCCCACAAAACTCAGCAGCGCGCCAACTTTGAAGTTTTCGGCTATATGCCCGGGTTTGCTCATCTGTTGTTACCCGTGTAGATTATAGGTTCAAGCTCAGCCAGATCATAAGGTGTTTTCTGGTAAACACAATAGTTTAGCCAATTTGAATACAGCAGATTTGCCGAACAGCTCCAGTTAAATATCGGCTGCTGATCGGGATCGTTGCCCGGGAAATAATTATACGGCACTTGTATTTTCAGACCTTTGCGAACGTCCCTGAAGTATTCTTTTGCCAGCGTTTCACGGTCATACTCCCAGTGACCCAGCTGGAAGAAAAGACGCTCACTGCTGTCACATACAAGCTGAACGCCTGCTTCATAAGACTCGGCAAGTATCGTCAAGTCGGATACCTTTACAATATCTTCGCGGCGAACTTCCGTATGACGTGAGTGAGGGCAGTGGAAAACATCGCCAAAGCCTTTTAAGATAAGGCTTTCGGGATGCTCAATATGGTGCTTGAAATTGCCGAACATCTTATCTTCCAGGGGATATTTCGGAATGCCGTAGTGATAGTAAAGTGCGGCTTGTGCGCCCCAGCAGATATGTATCGTGGAATATACATGTGTAAGCGACCATTTCAAAACACTGCATAATTCGTCCCAGTAATCGACCTGTTCAAAATCCAGAAGTTCGATGGGCGCACCTGTTATGATAAGCCCGTCGTAACGATTGTCCTTGATCTCATCAAATGTCTTGTAGAACGCAAGCATATGCTCCTGAGAAGTATTTTTTGAAACATGGCTGTTCATCTGGATAAGCTCAATATCAACGTGTAAAGGAGTATTACTTAACAGCCTCAGCAGCTGTGTCTCAGTGGTGATCTTGTCGGGCATCAGATTAAGTATAGCAATACTCAGCGCACGAATATCCTGATGTTCAGCTCTGTCATTTGGGATAACAAAAATTCGTTCTTTTTCCAGCGCTTTAAAAGCGGGCAGATCATTAGGTATTTTAATTGGCATAATGGATCACTCTCTTGAAAAAAATATATAAGTATGATTTGCTGTCAATACTCTTGACTTGACAGTTTTTGCGCTTAAAACCTGATGTTTTTGGCGTACCATTCAGGCTTTGTCATTTTGTAGACCTGTGTTTCGACAGTAACACCGCCTTTGTTTTCAAGCACTTTATTTGATGAGCCGCAGTGCTTCATGCCGCACTTTTCAAGCACCCGACCGCTGGCTGTATTGTCAGTCATGTGTTCAGCGATCACAGTATCAAAGCTCACCACAAAGAAAAAGTATGCCAGTATCGGTTCAAGAGCTTCGGTCATAAGCCCTTTGTTCCACCATTTTTCGCCCAGAACACAGCCTATTTCGACTTCACGCTTTTCGGTATCCACACGGACTGCGCCTATGCTGCCGACAGGTTCACCTGTTTCGTTCAGCACGATGACCCAGTCAAAATTATCTGTCCTGCCCGAGAGCTTAGTGCGCTCAACACAGAATTTAGTGCTTGCTTCGAGGTCCTTGTGGGCATTCCACGTAAGATATTTTGTCACATTCTCGCTGTTTGCCCAGTTTTTGTAAATATATTGCGCATCGCTCAGCTTAAATGCCCTGAGCTTCATTCGCTTTGTTTCAAAAGGCTGTGTGCCTATCAAGTTTAACTTTTCCATATCGTTCTCCCTGATGCGTAAAGCTGTATCACTTGTCAGATTATCGTCCTATTTGCCGCAGCATTTCATCACGGCATTAACATCTCGCAGCAGCACGACAGATGCTTCGTCCTCGTTGACTCTGACGATCTTATCAAATCCATGATATGCATAGAATTTCAGTTCTGCCAAGTTATCTGCCTTGACGGTAACGGTGAGGTGATCGTACCCCATGTAAGCCGCCTGATTGACAGTGTATTCAAGCATCATGCCTTTATATTCGCTGTCAGTGCCGTCAGCGGCAAACAGGTCAGCCAGATACATTTTACGCAGAGCGGTCGTCAGGATCTCATCATTCATCTCAAAGACCATCACCGATGCTGTTTTAAAGCCTTCACCATCATCAAGAGCAAATACAACGCCCTTGTGTTTTTCGAGTAATTCTTTTATTTCAGACAGTTTGTTTTTATCTGTCAAGCTGTTTAGCTTGTCAGAATTATCAGGCATGATCTTTTTAAAGGAAAGTCTCACCATGATCTTACAGTACCTCCAACAAAAAAGCGCCCGCGCACAGTCGGACGCATTGTCTGCTCTATAATGGTATTATAACATATTCTTCAGTTATTGTCAAGTATAAAAAGCCCGCAGAACAGGTCTGCGGGCTTGATCGTCTATCTTATTCGTACAGTGGATACTTCTTGCAAATATCTGTTACCATGCCGCGAACTTTATCAGCGTTAGCATCAAAGTCAGAGGCTGTCAGGTAGATGCACTCTGCGATAACGTCCATATCCTCCTCAACAAGACCTCTTGTAGTAACAGCGGGTGTACCGATGCGCACGCCGCTTGTAACGAACGGGCTCTGAGGATCGTTAGGGATAGCGTTCTTGTTAACAGTGATGTAAACTTCGTCCAGCTTGTTCTGGAGTTCCTTGCCTGTGATGTTGAAAGGTCTGAGGTCAGCCAGCATCAGGTGGTTGTCAGTACCGCCCGAAACCAGTGCAAAGCCCTTGTCAACCAGACCCTTAGCAAGTCTCTGTGCGTTCTTTACGATCTGCTCACCGTAAGCCTTGAATTCAGGCTTGAGCGCCTCACCGAAGCAAACAGCCTTGCCTGCGATAACGTGCATCAGAGGACCGCCCTGTGTGCCGGGGAATATAGCGCTGTTTATCTTCTTAGCCAGAGCCTCATCATTTGTCAGTATCAGACCGCCGCGAGGACCTCTCAGTGTCTTATGTGTGGTAGTAGTGGTTATATCGGCAAACGGAACAGGTGAAGGATGCTGACCCGAAGCTACCAGACCTGCTATATGTGCCATATCTACCATGAAATATGCACCGATGCTCTTTGCGATAGCTGAGATCCTCTCAAAGTCGATAATTCTTGGATATGCAGATGCGCCTGCAACGATCATCTTAGGCTTAACTTCCTGTGCCTGCTTCTCCATAGCATCATAATCAATGAAGCCGTTGTCATCAACGCCGTAAGGCACGAAATTGAAATATTTACCTGAAATGTTTACAGGTGAACCGTGTGTGAGGTGTCCGCCGTTGTCAAGGCTCATGCCCATAACGGTGTCACCTGGCTGGAGCAGTGCGAAGTATACAGCAGTGTTTGCCTGTGCGCCCGAGTGTGCCTGCACGTTTGCGAATTTAGCACCGAACAGCTTGCAAGCTCTGTCGATAGCGATCTGCTCAACTATATCAACGTCCTCACAGCCGCCGTAATATCTCTTTCCCGGATAACCTTCAGCGTACTTGTTTGTCAGCACACTGCCCATAGCAGCCATAACAGCAGGTGAAACGATGTTCTCGCTGGCGATAAGTTCGAGATTTCTTCTCTGACGAGCCAGCTCAAGACCCATAGCGTCGCCTACTTCTTTGTCGAATTCAGAAACAAAACCAATAGTGTCAAGCATTTTCATAGTTTTAACTCTCCTTGTTAAAAAATTTATCAACACAAATTATTATACAATATTTTTCAGGAAATAGCAAGTGCTTTTCACAAATTTTTCCGAAAAATAATCATTCTTTTCTTTTTTGTCTATTTCGCCATGTCATAACTTTCGCAGTATTTTTCATAAAGCTGTTCAGCGGCTTCTTTGGAAGTGGCTTTGTTAAACAGATAGAGGTTGCTTGCGTCGATAAAATCATTGAACAGCGCACTGTTCTCGATAAGCGAATTCATCGAGCTTATGTACTCATTATTTTCCATTACGAGCGAAGCCTCATACTGCAAGCCTGACAGCTTTCCTATCTCATCGAGGTAATTTCTGGCAGACGTGCTGATCGGTATGCCTTTTTCAATGCCCTGATACTTAGCCATCTCGCGGCTGTTGAGCATATAGTCGAGCAGTATGGCGGCTTCTTGCGGGTGTTCTGTATTTTTGCTTATCGCGTATAAAGTCGCAGGCTTAGCATACCAGCCCGTGCCGCTGGGTAGACCTTCTATCACGGGATAATCAGCCGCCACAACTTCCTGTCCGTCAGCTATAACGTTTTTGTAGAAATTCAGCGCATCGCTCACCCAGCCTATCGAACCTGCGTATTTCCCGTTTTCCATATTGAATTTCTGGTAATCCTCGATAAGCGGTATAACTTTTTCATTGACCATCTTTCCGTAAAACTCTATCATATTTTGAAAGTCTTTCGCATTGAAAGTGATCTCATTGTTCTCATTATAGAAATGCTTTCCGCTGAGCTGTTCGCCATAAGCCACCAGCGTCAGCCACATGCTCTTGTCAGCACCTGCCATGGGATATATACCGTCGGGGCTCATCACTTTAGCGGCTTCAAAAAGATCGTCCCATGTTTTGGGAATATCAATACCGTATTTATCATAGATGCTCTTGTTTATATACATAGTTTCCGCATTCATCGCTATGGGAACAGCATTGAGCTTGCCGCCTCTCATGCCGTATTCAAGCACATCTTCGGAAAAGTTTGACAGATCGACTGTATCAGCGAGCGCAGATATGTCATAATAGCCCTCTCCGTCAGGCGAATACTGATCGAGCCAGCCCACGTTTATCTGCATGACATCTGTTTCAGTACCCGAGATCATTCTGACCTGGTTGCGTGCTTCATATCCCGACCACTCCGAGTAGCTGCACTTTACCTTTATATCGGGGTGCAGCTTTTCAAATTCCTCTATTGCCGCAAGTGTGTATTCACTTCTGGTATCGTTTCCCCACCATGAAAGTGTTATCTCTGTCTGAACAGTCTGGTCTACCACCACGTTCTTATCATTTCCGCAGCCCGTAAGGGTCAATGCAAAACAAAAAGCAGATATTGTAGCTAAGAAACGTTTTTTCATTATGCATCACCGCTCTTTTCATCATAGAAAGTGAAACCGTCCTTACCGCTTTTCTTTGCCCTGTACATAGCCTTATCGCAGGCAGTATACAGCTCTTCAAAACTCTTGCCGTCTTTTGGGTACAGTGCAGCGCCTATGCTTGCTGTGACCTGATAACCGTACTCAGCCGCTGTGCTGTTATCATGGAAAGCCTTATTCAGCGCCTGACACCTGTTTTTTATATGTTCTACGAATTCTTCCTCACTTTGCGCACCTGAATTTACCAGTACACAGAATTCATCGCCGCCGATCCTTCCCAGATAATCGTCATCGCTGAATACCTGCCTCAGCACACCGCCCGTCCCTGCAAGCAGCTTGTCGCCCGCAGCATGACCCAGCGTATCATTCACACGTTTAAAATCATCAATATCAAGTATCACCATCGCACGGTGTTCACTGTTCAGTGAGTTCTGCAAAGTAGTGCCTGCCAGCTCTTCAAAAGTGAGCTTATTGAGTATACCTGTCAGCCTGTCGGTAGATGCTTTGTTGTCAAGCTCGGATACCATATATTTTACGGGCTTTGTCAGCAGCCAGCTGAGATACATGCCCAGCATCGCAGCCAGCACCATCGCGATGACGCCTGCCATATAGATATACCGCTTCATCTCATTTTTCTCGGCAAGTATCTTCTGTGTGGGGATATAACAGACCACATACCAGTCATTACACTTGTTGACAGATACCAGATACTCATTGTCCATAGCCGTTGCGGAATCATGTCCTTCGATGCGGCTGCGTATATCCTCGGACAGGGGAGTGCCGGCTTCTTTGCCGTTTTTGGAGTACAGCGTTTTATAATTGCCATCGACAAGCTGTATCTGCATGCCTGAAAGGGTCTCGGGATTATCAAAAACTTCGCTCAGTTCATTCGCGTAGAAAGAGATCACCAGCACTGCATTCTCATGTACCTGCTTGACGTAATAGATACGTCTGAAATCCCCCTCGTAACCCGTGAACCAGCCGTCCTGTGAACGCGGGTCTTTTACCATCTTGCTTAACTCTTCAAACATCTTTTCGCCAAAAAGCGACATCGTGCCGTTCGAGAGCTTTCCGACGGTCCTGTTATTTCGGTATACTATGCCATAATCCACAAAGTTCTCCATGATGCACAGGCTGAACAGCTTGTCGGATATGACTTTTTCCGTATTGATCGCTTCATACTCGTCATTATTCGGGTCGGTCGCATCATAGGTATAGGATTCTTTCTCACCGAATGCGAGTGTTGCGATGGTCTCCATGCGGTTCATATAGCCGCTCAGGTTCAGCTTCATCTGTACACTGAGGGACGATGTCATGGAAACGACCTTATTCTTTAACACTGCATCTGTCTTGTTAACTGCAAGCACCATGACTGCAAGCACAGCAGCCATGACCAGAAAAGCAAAACCCAGCATCATAGTGATCTGTATCCTGCGTACAGCCTTCAGATGTCCTCGGCTGTGTGATTTGTTACTCATATATTTACCCCTTGTATAAAATGCTGATCAGTAGTTAAGGATCGTTGATAGAAATTATTCCACCCTATATTATAACAGAATTTTTTTTGATTGTCATTAATATCTGAATAAAAAATAATAATTTTGTAGATTACACACAATATAGAACACTCAGTTTATGCATCTTATCCAAAGAATTAATAGCATTAATGTGCTTTGTTGGCATAAGAATATCAATTGGCGCACGACAGATATAAAAAGCTGCCGCACCCAAATAGGAGCAGCAGCTTTTGAAAATATGGTTATATACTTAACACACCACTTTTTTGCAAGCAAATTTAGCCGATGTGATAAAGCAGCTTGCCATAGCCCCTTGCTTAGCACACCGTATTAAGGCGTTTTGTCTTTGGTGTGTCAAAGGGATAACCATATTTGAAAATGCTCAGAAAGAAAGATCCTGTGCGGCGATGATGCCATAAGCTGTTTGTGCGCTGTAAACCGCGCATTTCAGTGCTTCGCTCACGACCTCAGCCGCAAGTATGCCGACAGCATCTTTATCTGCCTTGATATTACCCACAGACAGCGCATAAATGCTGTCTCCATCGACTGATGTGTGAACAGGAGAGATACTTCTTGCATAGCCGTCATGTGCCATGCCTGCGATCTTGCAAAGCTCAGCTTTGTTAAACTCCGCGTTAGTGATAATTGCGGAGATGGTGGTGTTTTCGGTAAACTTGTTTCCGACAGGTGAGATGTGCTGTGCGATCAGTTCCGATGCATCGGCAAATCCTTTTTTATCAGGGGCAAGCATGCCTGCTATCTTCTTTGCGGTCTTGTGGTCAAAGACATCGCCTGCCGCATTCAGCACAGCAACTGCGCCTATTTTCAGTTCTCCTATCTGCACTGCATAGCTGCCTATGCCTGATTTCATGCAGTTCTCCATACCGCCGAATTTACCGACGGTAGCACCGCAGCCCGCGCCGTAATTGCCGTCGCGGTAGTTTGGCGCATCAAGAGCAAGCCTTGCAGCTTCTCGTCCCATGATACTGTCAGGGCGAACTTTGCTGTCTCCCACAGTCAGGTCAAAAATATCAGACTGCACTACCAGCGGCACTTTTGTAATGCCCACATCAAGCCCGATACCTCTTTCTTCCAGCAGCTGCATGACACCTCCTGCGGCATTCAGCCCGAATGCACTGCCGCCGCCCAGAACGACCGCATGTATTATCTGCGCTTCCATCAGCGGGTCAAGCAAAGCAGTCTCCCTTGATGCAGGGCCTCCTCCGCGTATATCCAGCCCTGCTCTCATACCTTTCGGGCAGATCAGTACCGTGCAGCCTGTGGCGGCATCTTTGTTCTCGGTCTGACCTATTCTGATATTTTCAATATCGGCAACAGCTATTTTTTTCATTATTCATCACCATCTTTATTCTTTCTGCCCCGCTTTTTTATGTGCTGGTCAGCCAGCGGGTTCGCATTTGCAGCATCGCGCATGTTGTCGCTTGTAAGGTGCGTGTATATCTCGGTAGTGGCGAGACTCTCATGTCCGAGTATATCTTTCAGCACCAAAGTATCTACCTTGCCGTACTGATACATCAGTGTTGCCGCCGTATGCCGCAGTTTATGGGTAGTTATCCCCATATTGCCAAGACCTGCCTTTTTCAGGCTCTGTTCAACAATGTACTGCGTCATACGCTTTGAGATGCGCGTGTTTCGGTTGGATAAAAACAGCGCTTTTTCAGGTGTCTGCACAGCATTTCGTATCGGCAGATAGGCTCTCAGCGCCTCGATGCAGGCATTGTTCATGTAAACGATACGCTCTTTCGCACCTTTGCCGAACAGTCTCAGCGTGCCGTTGTCAAAGCTGAGATCTTCCAGATCAAGCCCGCAAAGCTCACTCAGACGCATGCCGCAGTTGAGGAACAGTGTTATCATGCAGTAGTCACGCTCATAATTGGCGGAGTCTATGGAAGCCAACAGCTTCTGTGCGTCATCAAGTGACAGATACTTTGGCAGAGTTTTGGGCATTTTTGGCAGTTCGAGCTGTTCGATGGGGTTACTGCCGATAAGTCCTTTTTTGACATATAAATAAGAATAGAACTGCTTCAGCGCAGATGTTTTTCTGGCTCTGGTCTTAATGGAATTCCCGCGGTCATCTGCCAGCCACTTCAGATAGTTGTAGCCGTCTATCAGCCTGACCTTTCTGACATAATCAAACGGCACTTCGCTTATCGGAATGTCCTCAAACTCCGACTTGTTCGGGTCAACATCGCTGTGGTCTATCAGCAGGTAGCGCAAAAACGTTCTGAGGTCAATATAATATGCTTCAACAGTGCGTTCGCTCCGTCCCTTGACCAGCTGCATGTAAGTTAGATAATCTGCAAGATATTCGGGACAGTCATTCAAATACTCTTTTTTCATAAAAAACACCTATCAGTAATTGCGAAAAGTTCAGGGAAAGACATGGGGCGCTCAATTATCCTTTTGTTTACCGCATTTTTAGTTGGTGTGCTAAAGGGATAATCACATATAAAATTATACATCAACGTTTCGCAAAAGTCAATGCCGCGCTTTGTTTTTACTTCAAAAAGGACCTTCTGCTCTATTGCATTTTCTGTTTTATTATGCTATAATCATTTTATAGAAAACGTTTAAGATGCATAGAAGGAGCATATTATGAAACTTATCTCATGGAACGTAAACGGATTCAGAGCCTGCCTTCAAAAAGGATTTGAAGATCTTTTCAACTCTGCCGATGCTGATATTTTCTGCATACAGGAGACAAAAATGCAGCCTGACCAGGCAGATTTTTCTCCCGAAGGCTACTGCAAGTATTTTCACAGCGCTGTAAAAAAAGGCTATTCGGGCACTGCGGTATTCACAAAGACCGAACCGCTGAATGTCACATACGGGATAAATGGCACACACACAGATGAAGGCAGGGTCATCACCTGTGAATATGAGGACTTTTACTTTGTTTGCTGTTATGTGCCCAATGCCCAGAATGAGCTGAAACGCATTGATTACCGCATGGAGTTCGAGGACGATATGCGCGGCTATCTTTGTGAGCTTGACAGGAAAAAGCCTGTTATCTATTGCGGCGACCTGAATGTTGCGCACGAAGAGATCGACCTCAAAAACCCGAAAAGCAACATGGGTAACGCGGGCTTCTCCGAACAGGAGCGCGGCAAGTTTACAGAGCTGCTGGCGGCAGGCTTTGCCGACACTTTCAGGCGGCTCTATCCCGATGTCACAGGTGTGTATTCGTGGTGGTCATACCGCTTCAATGCCCGCAGGAACAATGCAGGCTGGCGCATCGACTACTTCGTGGTCTCTGAAAGGCTGATGGATAAGGTAGATGACTCAAAGATACTTACAGAAATAACAGGCAGCGATCATTGTCCTGTTGAGCTTGATATAAATATCTGATAAATATTAATACTTCGATAACTTACTCAGTTCAGATTTATGGTATTATTTTTCCATATGGATCTATTGAGGTGTAAAATTATGGTGCTTGTAACGGGTGATATACACGGGTGTGCCGACATAGCTAAGCTGACAGCTAAGGCAAATCCCATACAGAAAGAAATGACAAAAGCTGATTTTCTGATAATCGCAGGCGATTTCGGGCTTGTGTGGAACAATGATGCTGAGGACATATGGTGGCGCGATTGGCTCGACAAAAAGCCGTATACAACGCTGTTTGTCGATGGCAACCACGAAAATTTCGACCTGCTTTACGACTATGATGTAATTGATTTTCACGGCGGGAAAGCCCACAGGATAGGGAAGAGCATCTATCATCTGATGCGCGGCGAGATGTTTGAGCTTCAGGATAAACTCTTTTTTACAATGGGCGGCGCTGAGTCACATGATAAGGAATTTCGCACACTCGGTTCATCTATCTGGACGCAGGAACTGCCATCGGACGAGGAGTATGTCCACGCCGTTGAAACACTGGAAAAATACGGCTGGCGGACCGATTTTGTCATAACTCACTGTGCGCCTACGCCCATACAGGCTGAGATAGCGGGGATCCTGGGGCTTGAGGGTGAGTATCCCGCCAACAGGCTCACCGATTTTTTACAGCAGATCCATGAGAGACTTGATTTTCAGGGCTGGTTTCACGGGCATTACCATACCGATCTTACAAGCAGTATCGACCCTCGGGTAAATCTGCTGTTCAACAATATACTTCAGCTTGTCTGACCTTTTTCGGACAAGTGGGCAGCGATCACAGTAATATCACCAAATATCAATATCACGGAGGCAGCATAAATGACACACTTTTCGACCAATAGATCTATGATAGCAACTGCAAGAGGCGACATAAGTTTGACCGAGTATTTGCCGACACAGGGCGGCAAATACGCTGTGATACTCAGTCACGGCTTCAACGGCTGTGCAGATGACCTGGCAGATGTGGCTGAGAAACTTGCAGAAAGCGGGATCTTCGTTGTCTGCTACGATTTCAACGGCGGAGGTGTACGCTGTAAAAGCACGGGCAAGACCACTGATATGAGTATCCTCACCGAACAAGCCGATCTCAGGGATATTATAGCATTCGTGAATAAACGGCCGCAGATCGAAAAAATATACCTGTACGGTGAAAGTCAGGGCGGATTTGTGTCGGCGCTGACAGCACCCGAGTTTCCTGAGATAGCAGGACTTTTTCTGGTCTATCCTGCCTTTGTGATACCTCACGACTGGCTGAAAAAGCAGGAAAGTGAACTTGAGGGCGAATTTGAATTTATGGGTGTAAAGCTCAGCCGTGCATATTATGATGGCGTACCGCGCGGAGATGTGATCGCAAAGGTATCGGAATTCAAGAACCCTATAAAGATCTGGCACGGCAGTGCAGACCCGATAGTTGCACCCGAATATTCGCTCAGTCTCGTCAAAGCCTGTGAAAAGTGCGAACTCACTGTTTTCAGCGGACTTGGACACTGTTTCCCGCCCGAATACAGGCAGCGTGTTGCTGAAGAGATCGTACAAGCTGTTTTATTATGATCGGTCGGCGGCACAAGCGTGAAACGATAACAGCATAAAGAAGACCCGATGCAGAACGCACTGCATCGGGTGCTTTTTTTGCCTGTCAGACCTGTTTAGCGTCATCATCTTTCAGCTTGTTGTAAACGGTCAGCCGCATGGTGATATAGCTTGCCAGTCCGCCGACCATATTGGATATTGGCTCAGCTATAAAAACGCCTTTAACGCCCAAGCCGAGACGCGGCAGTATCAGCGTCAGCGGTATCACGATAAATACCTTCCTCAGCAGTGAGAAAAATATAGCACGCCCTGCCGCGCCGAGTGCCTGAAAAGTTGACTGTCCGGCGAACTGAAATGACATGAACACGAAACCGAAGAAATACAGCTTTATCGCATCAACGCCAGGCTCGATGATCGCAGTGTCTTTTGAGAATATCCTGAACCAGAACTGTGGAAACAAAACTATCATCAGCCACGCAGATACCGTGTAAACAGCACCTGCAAGTGTGTTGAAGCGTATCGACTGCCGCACACGGTCATACTTTTTAGCGCCGTAATTATAGCTCATGATAGGCTGTGAGCCGTTGACCAGCCCGCTGATCGGCAGGAAGAAAACATCGCGCACCGAGTTCAGGACCGTCATTATACCGACATAAATATCGCCGCCATAGTCCTGCAAGGTAGAATTGCAAGCCGCCTGCACAAAACATGCCGTACCCTGCATCACGAAGTTAGATGTGCCCAGTTTGCAGATATTTCCCGCAAGTTTGCGGTCAAAACGCACGGTAGCGCGTTTCAGACCGAGCGGTGCTTTTAAGATGAGAAATCTCATTATCCAGATCGCTGAGACCACCTGACTGATGACGGTAGCTGCCGCCGCACCCTTTATGCCCAGCCCGAATACGAAGATGAACAGCGGGTCGAGCAGCATGTTCAGCACTGCACCTATTATCGTTGTGAACATTCCCGTTTTCGGGAAACCCTGCGCACTTATGTAGCTGTTCAGCCCTGTGGTGAGCATCGAAAAGATCGTACCTGACAGATATACACGCAGATAATCTGCCGCGTAAGGGTAGGAACTGTCACTTGCACCCAGCAGATACAATATCGGTTTGCAGAACACATACCCGCAGACAGTCAGCACGACAGCACATGTTATCAGCATGAAGCAGGAACAGCCCATTATCTTTTCGGCGCGCTCCCTTTCGCCCGAGCCGTTCGCCATCGAAAACAGAGGCACACCTCCTATCCCGAAAAGTGCCGCAAATGCGACAATAAATGTTATCACGGGGAACGTCAGCCCCACACCTGTCAGTGCTATGCTGCTGCCGCCGTCCATATGACCGATGTAGATGCGGTCTACCACATTGTAAAGGAGCTGGACCAGCTGTGCAAGCATCAGCGGCAGTGCCTGCGAAAGCGTCAGCCGCCATATAGCGCCCTTTGAAAAATCACGCTCTCTCACAGTCAAAGCATATCACCGCCGTTTTTCAGGTATTCTTTTATCATCATCAGCTCTTCAACGGCTATACAGTGCCTGATAGTGTTATTGCTGACAGACTCAAAACATTCATCAAAGTCCATCCAGCGAACGCTGTCCACCTCTTCTTTTTGCAGACTGAACTCCGCTTCGTCCATATCACGCCACAGGACGAAAACCTTGGATACCTGTCTGTCGTGAAACTCTTTCCCGAAAAAAATTTCATCACTGACGATAGTTCGTCTGCCAATGCAGATAAGCTCATCTGCCTGCGCATCTGCTCCCAGTTCTTCTTTAAGCTCCCTCAGTGCCGACGGCACATAGCCGCACCCCGCAGGGATATGTCCCGCGCTGGAAATATCGTAGCATGCAGGATATGAGGCTTTGTTTTCGGCGCGTTTCTGAAGAAGTATCTGCACACTGCCGCCGCGCCTGCGCAGAAGCCACAGGTGAGATGTGCGGTGGCGTATGCCTTTCAGATGGGCTGTTTCGCGGTCAATTATCCCGCCAGAAGGCTCGCCGTTTTCATCGACTATATCAAGAAATTCCATTAATGATCCCCTTCTTACTCATTTCGTTAAATACATTATACCACTTTCGCACATGCTTTTCAAGTAAAAAAAAATATCCCTTTAGCAAACCAACTAAAAATGCGGTAAACAAAAGGATAATTGAGCGCCCCATATTGTATCATCAGCAATACACATCAAAATTGGGAGAAAAATAATATCCCGATACACAATGGAAGTGTAAGAAGATAATTCAGATGATTGACTTTTTTACTATATCATGTTAAAATAATAACTATGGCCATTCTGACAGTGTGACGAACCGAACAGCATCGGGGATAGTCATAATAAGAAATGGCTCGTGATTATTGCGAATGAGGTGTTTGGCATGACGGAAAGACTTTATGACAACAGCAGACTGATGACATTTGATGCAAATGTTACCGCATGCACCGCAGAAGGCAAATACTTTCTGATAACGCTGGACAGGTCAGCGTTTTTTCCCGAAGGCGGCGGTCAGAAAGGCGATGTCGGCATGCTGGGCGGCTGTGAAGTGGTCGATACTTATGATAAAAACGGTGATGTGGTGCATAAGTGTACAGGTCCGCTGGAAGTCGGCAGAAAAGTCAGGGGAGAGATAGACCGTGATGTCAGGTCGCGCCGCATGCAGAACCATTCGGGCGAACACCTGCTGATGGGATTTATCCACAGAAAGCTGGGCTATGAGAATGTGGGATTTCATCTTGGTTCTGAAGATGTTACCCTTGACCTTGACGGTGTGATCTCACATGATGACCTGCGTGAGTGTGAAATGCTTGCAAACCGAGCCATCGCCGATGATCTGCCTGTGACCATATCTTATCCCGACAGTGAAGCACTTAAAGCACTTGAATACAGGAGCAAGCTGGAAATGACCGAGAATGTCCGCATCGTCACTATCGAGGGCGTTGATGCCTGCGCCTGCTGTGCGCCGCACGTAAGTTCAACGGGACAGATAGGCATTGTAAAGGTGCTTTCGGCTGAAAAGTACAAGGGCGGCACAAGGGTGCATATCCTGTGCGGCACAGATGCTTTTGAACTTATCTGCCGCCGTATGGACGAGCTTTCTGCGCTGTCAAAACTCCTGTCAGCCAAGCCCGGCAAGATCTTTGAGCAGACCGAAAGACTGCTTAAAGAGAACAATGAGCTGAAATGCAGGCTTTCTGAGATAGAAAAGCAAAAAGCAGCCGCGCTGATACGTTCGCTGAAAAACGAACAGCGGGGGAGTTTCTGTATTTTTACAGAAGGCATCGGCGATACTGCACTGCGTGAGATCGCAAATCAGGCAGTGCTGCTGACAGATGGTGCAGCGGGTGTCTTTTGCAGTAACGGCGAAGGCTGGAATTATATAATAGCCTCAGAAAAACTGCCGCTGAAAAAAATGTCTGCTGAAATAAATCAGGCTGTCAGCGGCAGGGGAGGCGGCTCTGACAAAATGATACAGGGAAGCTGTGTTTCAGACCGAAACACCATAGAAAATTATTTCAAAACTATCTCCCAATTTTGATGTGTATTGCTGATGATACAAAATGGCTGTGTATTGTTCCCCCGCCGAAAGCGGAAAAATATACGCCAAGAACCTTACGTTCTGTATAGCCGCTGTTTTTGTGGTGTGTAAGCGGGATAACCACATTTGGAAATATTAGCAATACATATCAAGATCAAGAGAAAACAGTTATCGGAGGTATTATGAATTTACCATTTACAGTTACACAAAATGAACTTTCAGATCTGCTTTTGAATTTATCGCCGATACGTCCCGTTTTTATATGGGGCGCACCCGGTATAGGCAAATCGGCACTTGTACAGAAGTTTGCCGATGATGTGGGAATGGAGTGTGTTTCGCTGCTGGGAAGCCAGCTTGCACCCGAAGATATTATCGGCATACCTCAGATAAGCGGTGACACCTCACGGTTCGTTCCGCCTAAAATGATAGCGAGAAAAGAGCCTTATGTGCTTTTTTTAGATGAGCTTAACGCCTGCTCGCAGGAGGTGCAGAAAGCGTTTTACAGCCTCATACATGAAAAACGCATCGGCGAATATCATTTGCCGAAGGGAAGCGTCGTCATCGGCGCGGGCAACCGCTCACAGGATGGTGCGATAGTAAAGACCATGTCAACTGCGCTTGTAAACAGAATGTTCCATGTACAGCTTGTGGCTGACCCTCAGCAGTGGATCAACTGGGCGTATGAGAATGAACTGCACTCATGGGTCATTGAGTACATAACACAGCGTCCCGACCAGCTTTTCTCAGAACCGCCAAAGACCGAAGAACCTTATTCTACGCCGCGTTCGTGGCACATGCTCAGCGATGCGCTGAAAGAATACGGTGCAGGAGAGAAGGAGCTTTCCGAAAATATCCTCAGGGTGCTGGCATACGGTGCTGTGTCCTCAAAGCATGCGGGATTGTTTCTGGCATTTGTGAAAAATCTTGGCAACAAAGATATTCTCAACAAGATAATCAAAGGCGAGGAAAGATTTCCCTCAGACTCCAAAGACAGAGATGTGCTGTATTTTGTGGCACAGAGCTTTCATGCCAAACTGCTGATGGAACTGCCTGCTGACAAGCAAAAGCTCGACAAGCAGACACAGTACCTGACGCACCGTGCAAAAGCGCTTATAAAAGACCTTTCACACATAAATCTCGAATTGGCACAGATGGTCGTTTCTTCTGATGAAGGCAAGGTACTGCCTGAGTGGTTCATGGTAGAAATAGTACGCGATCTGCCAAGACTGATAAAGAACGAAAAGTAAATATGGGTAAGAAAAAAGAAAACAATAACAGGATCTCAAAGAACGAACAGCAGCTCAACAGCGGCAAAGAACTGGTCAAGGCTCATCCTTTATTCGGCAAGCTGTACATATCTGCAAATAACGTGTCAAAAAGTATGCTGGGAAAAGATGTTCCTGCAAAGGTGTCATCATCAGGCACGATATATCTGAACAAAGACTGTGACCGCGAACCCAAGGAATGGGCATATATTATTGCGCACTGCATGCTTCACCTCTGTTTCGGACATTTTGATGCTGAAAAAATGCCCGGCTATTGGCAGAAGATAAGTGAAAAACAGCAAAAGTGGGTAAACAGCTATGACCCTGAACTTTGGAACATGGCTTGTGATATTTACATTTCAAGATTTCTGGCTGACATCAAGTTCGGCAAGTCCGATATTGGTCAGAGTACCCTGAACAGTGCAGTATCGGGTTCTGATGAGCGCAAGATATACGATCAGCTCGTACTTACGCATACGCCGCCCGATCACACGCTTTTCGGCACAGCGGGGGAGTATGCTGATATGATAGGTACAGATGTGCCTTTGACCTACTATAATCATACTAATTATTACATGTCGAGCTTTGCCTATGCTCTGGCAGATTCTGTAAGAGATGTGATAGATGATGCGGGCGATCGTCCTGAAAATGACAGGAACAGACACAAAACTGAAATGGAGAAAGCGGCAGAGTGGTTTATTGCGCATTATCCGCTTCTGGGTGGTCTGGCAACGGGATTTAAGATAGTTTCCACCATAGGCAGATCGGATCTGAATGATGTTGAGATCGCCGCAGTTGATGTGGTCAGCGGCGAGATATATGTCAACCCTGCGGCGGGTCTGACATTGGAAGAATGGAAGTTCGTGCTGGCGCATGAGTATCTGCATGCAGGTTTACAGCACCATGCAAGAAGAAATGGAAGAGATCACTATCTCTGGAATATAGCCTGCGATTTTGTCATAAACGGCTGGCTTAATGAGATGCAGGTAGGCATAATGCCGCAGAATGGTCTTATGTATGACGAAAGCCTGAAAGCCATGTCAGCTGAAGAGATATACGATATTCTCACCGATAATATCAGAAAAAACTCGAAACTCAGCACTTTTCGCGGTTACGGGAAGGGAGATATTATCGACAGCGGCTGGTCTCCCGATATGAAGGGCTCGACTTCGCTCGATGATTTTTGCAAAAGTGCGCTCAGAAGCGGTCTTGAATACCACGATTCTATTGACAGAGGGTATATCCCTGCGGGGCTTATCGAAGAGATCAAAGCGCTGTCAATGCCGCCTGTGCCGTGGGATGTTGAACTTGCTAAGTGGTTCGACACATGGTTCACGCCGCTGGAAAAACACCGCACCTACGCCCGCCCCAGCCGCAGACAGAGCAGTACTCCCGATATTCCGCGCCCCAGCTGGGTGTATGCGGATATTCCCGATCAAAGCAGGACTTACGCCGTTATTATCGACACATCAGGCTCGATGTCGCCTTCAATGATAGGCAAAGCACTTGGCGCAGCCGCAAGCTATTCGGTGGCAAAGGACGTTCCGCTGGTGCGGGTGGTATTCTGCGATGCTTCAGCATATGATATAGGCTATGTTTCACCCGAAGATATTGCAGGCAGAGTAATGGTCAAAGGCAGGGGCGGAACTGTGCTTCAGCCCGCAGTCGATCTGCTTGAAAATGCAAAGGATTTTCCTAAAAACGGACCGATACTGATAATAACCGATGCTGAGATAGAACACGACCTGAAAGTTCGTCACGAACATGCCTTCCTGATACCTGACGGCAGCAGACTGCCTTTCAGACCGCGCGGCAAAGTGTTTTATTTTAAATAAATCCCAATTTGGTTGTGTATTGTTTCCCCCGCCGAAGGCGGGGGAAAGATAACCGCCAACTGAATTCAATTCCCGATATAACATCGTTTATTTTGGTGTATCAGCGGGACAATCACAAATAAAAATGTGGTTATCCCGCCGATGCGCTGAAAAACAACGGTTTTACCGAAAAGCAGGCAGTTGGCGTATATCCTTTTGCTTACTGTATTTTCAGACGGCGTGCTAAAGTGATGAACCAAAATAAAAATGCTTGGTACTGCCATTTGAGCGTACCAAGCATTTTGCTGTTTTATCCGATTTTTTGTATCATAAGCGATACACGTTATTATCGTGAGACTATTTTTTTACAAATTTGTGTGAATTGACATCATAAGTCTCCCTGCTCTTCCTGCCAAGTATGATATAGAGTATCACGCCTGCAACAGCGATACCTGCAACAGCGCCGATTATTATCAGTACCAGATTGCTTTTTACAGAGCCTTTTTCTGCCTTTGAAGAACTGTCATTCTCCACAGCGGCTGCCGCTTCCGAATGAACAGCAGATGATGGCGGAGTCAGCAGTTCAACAACAGAGCTTTCCTCAGCAGGTGCTTCGGAAACAACAGGCTCGGCAGGCAGTTCTCTGTCAAGCACCTTGCACCTCAGCACATACAGATCGGTGCATTTTATTTTTCCGTTGCCCGTGTCGCCCACATAAACGGTCGATACGCAGGACATGTCATCTGTACCGTATGCATCGACCATATCTGCGTAGTCAAAAAGCGCCATATGATCGTTGAACAGAACAGGGGATACCTTGCCCCATACAGTGCCGTTCTTTGCCTTCGGTGAAACTGTATCGTCTGTACTTTGCAGAATAAATTCAACGGGCGCACTCGGGATATTCTCGGGCAGTTCGGCTTCATAGATTGCGATGACCCAAGTTTTTTCAGTCATGGCACTGGTATCGAACTGATCGACCCCGACCGAAATGCTCTGCCCCCAGTTATCGGTCTCCTTCGGCTTTCGCGGATGGACCCATTTTGCATACAGTATATCATTCTCTGACATTTCTGCTCTCGAATAAACGTCGGAAGCCTCAAACCCTGTGCATGTCACTGCTTTGTCAACGGCACACACATCAATGGAATAGACCATCGAAAGCTCATTATCGCCAAGTGCTTCAAAGATAGAAGCGGCATCAAAAACAGCCTTGCCATCCTGAAATTCCGCAGCCTCCACCTCAGCAGATGCAGGTTCACCCATACCCGAATTTACGTCGGGGTCTGCATGCCAGTAATTCAATACCAGCTTCACAGGACTTGCATCGCTGTCAGTTTCGGTACAGCTCACAGTGATCTTAGTATCTTCTTTAAACTGAGAAGCCGCCAGATCTTTCGAGGATACGCTGAGAGACACACCATCAGCTGTTTCGACCGCAGAGCTTGTATCAACGGTGACATCATCTGCCGCCGCGGTCATACAACAAAGTGTTAAAGCCGCCGCAGTCCCGAAGAGTATAGAAATAGCCTTTCTCATGTTTTATTCTCCTTATTATATTGATAAAATGACAAGATAATTATATATTCTATGATTATTATAGCACACTCTGCCCGTTTCGTCAATTACAAAAATCGGAGAATTAATTCATTTTGCCGAAAGATTATATGTTATAATGCACAAAAATCATGTTAAATAATAATACTTATACTGTAAGAATTGAAAGTTAATTAATGGACATCAATTAAGCACAACGATCGGAACACTGATACAGCAGTCAACAACAGGCTGTTCTTCCGAACAAGCATTTGAACGGAAAGTGAAATGCACATTCAGGTATTATTCTTCACTCACGCCTTAATGTTTGTCAGGTCTACCGAAAAGCAAGACCGTATTTTGTAGGCTCGTAGGGATCTTGCAAACTTTCCTCCTGCTGTTCGGATGGCTGAGTGACACCGTTTGCCCTCTTCTTGTTGTAGAGTGCGGCGATCCTATTCACATTATTCGATGCGCGTAAACCGTCAGTAATGAAGCCGCCGCTTACATTGTCAAGTTCATCAAGGGAAAGTTCATTATCCCCGCCTTCGGCAAGCTGTCTGCTGACATTTTCGCTGTCTGTTTTAGTGAGATCGGTTGTGAGCTCTTTTTTTAGCATGTTTTTCATATGCAGTACCTCCTTTTAGATATGTCATTAGAATTTAAAATAGTTTGGTCCGAATATTTTTGAATTTCTTCTTCAGTTATCTCCTCCAAGCTTTTTACGGTGGGAATCTTAAAGACTTCCCTCAATATTATGGCGTACTTTTCATCGTCTCATAGGTTGGTCTTTTCCGTATGCGCTTTTATTTCGTTGAGATCTATGCTGTCTTTCAACGTTCCGCCGCTGATGCTTTCAAGGGCATCAGGGGAAAGTTCTGTGTTTTGGCTGCAAATATTATCGGTGGCTTTGCCTGTGATTTTTCTTTATGATAACATTATAGCAGATGCTCTGCAACAAAAGTGCTACAAAAACGGCTAATTGTACTTGCGTTTTTATACGAATTTTACAAGAGCGAATTGTTTACTTTCAATAATTAATGTGGTTATCCCGCTGACACACCACAAAAACAGCGGCTATAAGGTTCTTGGCGTATATCTTTCCCCCGCCGCGCACGTTGAGAAAAACAGCTCAATAAATGTTCCACGCCTGACCTCTATTCCCGGCGGTGTTTAAAGGTATGACCACTCTAATTGTAGGATATGTTAAATAAAAGCTGTGAAATGAAAAGCGCTTTGTGGTAAATGATGATATTTGCTTTTGATATTTGTATGGTATTTGTATTGAAATACAAGTTCTGATATGTTATACTATTTGTAAATTCATGTAAACGGGAGGACATTCAGTTGGAACAGGACGAGCTTCTGAAAATGCTTGAAAATGTGGCAAATGGTGAACTATCAGCTGAGAATGCCATGCTCAGGCTGAAACAGCAGCCTTTCTCAGATATTGGATTTGCAAAGGTCGATAATCATCGCGGTCTTAGGCAAGGGGCAGGTGAAGTCATATATGGTGCGGGCAAAACTGCACAGCAGATCTGCGGCATCATTTCTGCTATGCTGGAAAACGGTCAGGAGAGAGTACTGATAACCAGACTGCCGCAGGAAACGGCAAATGAGATCTCCGTGAAATACGATATTGAATACCACGAAAACAGCGGTATAGCAGTACTGGGCGGCAATAAGCACGCTGACGGCATCGGTAAGATAGTGATCGCAACAGGTGGTACGAGCGACATTCCTGTGGCTGAGGAAGCTGCACTTACAGCGGAATTTCTCGGCAACGAAGTCGTAAGGCTGTATGATGTGGGCGTTGCGGGGCTCCACAGGCTGATGGCGTACCTTGATGTGATAATGTCTGCCACTGTTATAATCGCTGTTGCGGGCATGGAAGGGGCGCTGGCAAGTGTTGTGGGCGGTCTTGCGGATCACCCTGTTATAGCTGTGCCGACAAGCGTTGGCTATGGCGCAAGTTTTGGGGGAGTTTCAGCACTGCTTTCTATGCTGAATTCCTGCGCGAGCGGTGTAAGTGTGGTCAATATCGACAACGGTTTCGGCGCAGCATATCAGGCGAGCATGATAAATCATATCAGGAGGAAATGAATGAAAACACTTTACCTTGAATGCAAAATGGGTGCTGCGGGGGATATGCTAACAGCAGCTTTGCTGGAGCTTTTGCCTGACAGCAAGGCTTTTATAGATAAGATGAACTCGCTGGGACTTGACGGCGTTGAGATAAGCGCGGAAAAAGTTTCTGTTATGGGCATCTGCGGTACACGTATGCATGTTGCTGTCAACGGGCAGGAGGAGGTCTCGGAAGATGTTCCGGGACATCACCACGAACATCATCACCACGAACATGAGGAACATCACCGCGAACATCATCACCATGAACATGACCATGAACACCACAGCACCTCGCTGCATGATATTGAACACATCATATCTCACATGCCTGTCTCTGAAAAGGTAAAAAACGATGCAAATGCCGTTTACCGAATAATAGCACAGGCTGAGGCTGAAGTGCATGGAACGGCTGCGGGGCATATCCATTTCCATGAGGTCGGTACACTTGATGCGGTGGCTGATGTTGTGGGGGCATGCCTGCTGATGGAGATGCTCTCACCCGATAAAGTCGTAGTTTCGCCCGTACATGTTGGCAGCGGTCATGTAAGATGTGCCCACGGTATACTGCCTGTTCCCGCACCTGCAACAGCCAATATCCTGCGCGGCGTTCCCACTTACGGCGGCGAGGCGGAAGGCGAGCTTTGTACCCCGACAGGTGCGGCTCTGCTGAAGTATTTTGCAGATGATTTCGGCAGTATGCCTGTTATCAGGACCGAGGCGGTCGGTATTGGCATGGGTCATAAGGAATTTGAACGTCTCAACTGTGTCAGGGCTTTTATGGGCACTGAAAATGATAAGACCGACCGCATCTGTGAACTTGTCTGCAACCTTGACGATATGACGGGCGAAGACATCGGCTTTGCGGTGGAGACACTGCTTGGCGCAGGTGCGGCAGATGTGTTCACGACACCGATCTATATGAAGAAAAACCGCCCTGCCGTTATGCTGACGGTGCTTTGCACAGAACAGCAGCGCGAGACTGTCCTGCCGCTTATTTTTAAGCATACTTCTACGCTTGGCGTGCGGGAAAGATCATGCGAAAGATACCTGCTTGAACGTACAGAAAGCATAGTCAGTACAGGGTATGGCGATATAAGAGTAAAAAAGTCGTTCGGATACGGAGTTGAGAGAGTGAAACCCGAATATGACGATGTTTCCCGAATAGCCGCAGATAACGGGCTGAGTATCGGTGAGATAAAAAGACTGACAAAAAATAACAGATAAAAATGAGGGGCAAAATAATGAATATTACAGCGATAAATGCAAGTCCTCGGAAAAGCAGGAATACTTCACAGCTGGTCAGGGCGGCGGCAGATGGCGCGTCCGCGGCGGGTGCTGAGACAGAGATCTTTGATCTGTATTCTCTTGAAAGATATACAGGCTGTATATCATGTTTCGCCTGCAAGACGAAAAAATATTTCGGCGAATGTATCTGTAATGATGCATTGAAGCCTGTTCTTGAAAAGATACGTTGTTCCGACGGTCTGGTGATCGGTACGCCAAACTATCTCGGCGAAGCAAGCGCATCTTTCAGGGCGCTGTATGAAAGGCTGATATTTCAGTATATAACCTATGATCTTGAAAAGCCGAATGCTAATACAAGGCGGATACCTGTGCTGTTTATAATGACAAGCAACGCGGGGGACTCGGCTTATGAGCAGGGAGGCTTCTATCACGGGCTTGTCAGCAATTATCAAAGCACTCTTGACCGCTTTATCGGACCGACTAAAGTGCTTATAGCTGCCGATACCGTTCAGGTAGATGATTATTCAAGATTTAACCGGACAATGTTCGACGGCGATGCAAAAAAGCGCAGGCATGATGCTCTGTTTGCCGATCTGCTGGAAGAAGCAAGAGCAATAGGCAGTGAGATGGCGGGTAAATAATAAGTTTTATGACTATCCCTTTATCACACCACTGCAAAATACCTTTATCAATGAGGAAAAACTGAGTTGATGTTATCTTTCCCCCGCCGCAGGCGGGGGAAAGATATACGCCAAGAACTTTAAGTTCTGTATAGCCGCTGTTTTTGTGGTGTGTAAGCGGGATAACCACAATAAGTTTATATGGGTGAGAAGGATATTATAATGAAAAAAACATTTGCGCTTATATGTGCGGTCTGTCTTGCGGCGGCGATGCTTGCTGGCTGTGCGTCTGAAAACGAGCAGACAAAACAGGAAAGTACGGCAGTTCCGTCTGAGGAAAGCAGCAGCAGTCAGGCTGAGGAAAAAGCTGAAGAACCGACTTTTGAACTCGATGATACTCCGATAACCGTTGCTGAAACACCATCGCCCGACTTTGGTGAGATAAAAACACAGTACACAGCAAAGCAGGAGGATATTTCTGCTTTGCTGGAGGAGATCTCTGCACAGAAGGATATGCCCTGTATCAATATAACTACCGAGAGCGGTTATCCCATAATCTCAAAAGAGTCCTACGTTGCAGGCATGATAGATGTGTTCAACTGCGATGAGGCTTACAGGCTGACTGCCGCAGGCGGTGTTAAGGTAAGGGGAAATTCTTCTGCCGACCAGGGCGACGAAAAACCGTATCGCATAAAGTTCGAGGAGGAGCAGAACATGCTCGGTCTGCATGGCGGAAACAGCTATAAAAGCTGGGTGCTTCTGCGCTCATACTGGAATCTCGGTACGGACTACACTGCGCAAAATCTGGCAAAGACCATATTTGACGGAAAATACTACAACACCGACATCACCTATGTCGATCTCTATATCAATGGCGAATACAAAGGCATTTATGACCTTTGCGAGCAAAATCAGGCAGCTGAAGGCAGAGTTGATGTGCATGAGCCCGCTAAGGACGATAACAGCGCTGATATTGGCTTCCTGCTTGAGATCGACAACTACCCCGACGAAACACACCCTTTCTTCGTTATGGATTATGAAGGTGCTGAGATCGAGGATATTTCAGGTGAAAAGCGTAAGTTCGCATCAGCTGAATACAGTGTAAAGAGCGATATTAATACGCAGGGTCAGCTGGACTTTATCGGCAATTACACATCAGGTGTATTCAGGATACTTTATGAGGCGGCTGAAAATGATAAAGCCATGAGATTTGACAGCGCGTATAATGTTGTGCCTGCCGATGATATGTCGCCGCAGGACGCTGTCAGTGAGGTGATCGATCTTGAGTCGCTGGCTGATATGCTGATATTGGAAGAGCTTGTGCATAATTATGATGTTGGCGAAGGCAGTTTCTATATGGCAAGGGATCTTTCGGCTGACAGCATTTATGAGAAGCTGACTTTTTTAGCTCCGTGGGATTTCAACTGGGCGTATGAGGGCGATGCGGACGGCCCGTACTATGCATGTACGTTCCGGCCCGAAGTCGGAAAACAGGATCGCTCCAACCCGTGGTTCATAACCGCGATGAAAGCAGACTGGTTCAAGGAGATCGTCAAAGCCAGATGGTCAGAACTGTCAGACAGCGGCGCTTTGCGGGATACAGCCAAAAAGATCCTCGATGATGCGTCGAAGCTGGAAAACGATCTTGGGGAAGATGCGTGGAAGATCGACAAGGTGGCTGATATTATAAACTTTGTCTATGGCAGGATAGAATGGCTTGACAGCAGTTGGAAATAGCTTGCATTTTTACAAATGCTGTGTTATAATGATAGTGCGGTACTTTACCGCAAGTATTAGAAAGGAATGATACCATGAAAGAAATACTGGAATATCTTAAAAACTGCGGCACATTTTATGTTGCCACATGCGACGGCGATCAGCCCAGAGTAAGACCCTTTGGTGCTGTATGTGAGTTTGAGGGCAGACTTTATATCATCACCAATAACAAGAAAGATGTATATAAGCAGTTAAAAGCCGATCCCAAAGTCGAGATAAGCGGCATGAACAACGGTACATGGATACGCCTGTCGGGTGAGCTGGAAGAAGATGACCGCCGTGAAGCGAGAGTGGCTATGCTGGAGGCTTATCCCGAGCTTGGCGGCATGTACAATGTCGATGACGGTGTGATGACCGTTTTTGCGTTCAAAAACGGCAAGGCTGATATTTGCTCATTTACAGATGCACCTAAGAGCTACACTATATAGTTGAGACTGATTTGATGTGTATTGCTGATATTGCCAAATAGCTGTTTTCGTATTGCTTTCCAGGCTTTCGGCGAAGAAAGCAATACACGGCAAAATTGGGACACTGATAAAAAAGCAGGTGGTTTTTTCTTTAAAAAGACCGCCTGTTTTCTTTTTACCCCGCTGAGACACTATGCCCGACACTGTTTGGGGAGGAAAAGCATATTCTTATTTATTGGTTGAAATATTTGACGGGATATGCTATAATAGTGTATCAACTGCTGTATCCCGATTTGGAATACGAAAGAACAGCCATTTTGTATCATCAGCAATACACATCAATATTGGGAGACTGCTGTAAAAAGGGAGATAATATGAAAAAGAATGAGAACAGACCAAGATATAAAGGCAGATCTTCGTTTCTGAGATATGAACTTAAAGGTTCGGCGGGTTTCTTTATAGCGACAATGCTGTTATCGGCATTTGCGGCACTCACTGAATTGATAAACCCTCGCATAATCTCTTGCGTGATAGACTATGTAATAGGTGATGAAAAACTGCCCGACAGCGGTGCGGAAGCCGCTTTTATACGAATCCTGGGCGGCAGGGGATATATCAGCGAACACATCTTCATACCCGCCCTGATGGTGATTGGTGTGGGGCTTTTGTCTGCGGCGGTCAAATATCTGGGCGGTGCGGTGAATTCTGCGGGTGCAGAACGGTTTGTACAAAGGCTGAGAAACACGCTGTATGCACAGACTGTCAAACTGCCCATGTCGTGGCATCAGCAAAACCCCGCAGGCAATATAATACAGCGCTGCACATCTGATGTTGAGACAGTCAAGAACTTTGTTTCCGCACAGCTGACCTCTTTTGCGCGGATAATACTTCTGATAGCGCTGAGTATGGTGTTCATGGTGAAGATAAACGTCAGGCTGACACTGATCGCGGCGGCGTTTATACCGATAATAGTAGGGTATTCGCTGTTTTTTCACTCGCGCATCGGCAAAACTTTTATGAAAGCAGACAACGAAGAGGGCGTGGTGTCCTCGATAGTGCAGGAGAACCTGACGGGCATAAGAGTTGTCAGGGCATTCGGCAAAGAGGCTTATGAATGCGATAGATTTACTGCAAAAAACGAAAGCTATACTTTGCTGTGGATCAGGATAATGAGGATACTCAGCATATTCTGGTCAATGGGCGATCTCATATCGGGACTTCAGGTCATGCTGGTGGTCATACTCGGTGCGGTGCTATGTGTTAAGGGCGAACTGTCTGTTGGCAATTACATAGCATTTGTTTCATATAATGCTATGCTCACCTGGCCTGTCAGAGAACTCGGCAGAACGATCGCAGACCTCAGCCGTGCAGGTGTCTCTATTGACAGGATCATGTTTATAATGAATTCCGAACCCGAAGACCTGACTAAAGGCAGCAGCGATTTTGATGAGGACTGCGACGTTCTTATAAAGTTTGACAAGGTATCGTTTTCGTACAAAGACGGTACAGATGTGCTGAAAGATATTGATATTGAAGTCAGAAAAGGTGAGAAGATAGGCATTATCGGAGGTACAGGTTCGGGCAAAAGCACGATGATGGATCTGCTGACAAGGCTTTGTGACGAGGATAGGGTCAGAGGTGTCATATCATTCATGGGCAAGGATATAAAAGAATATGCGCTGACCGATCTCAGACGGCGATTTTCCAAAGTTTCGCAGGAACCTTTCCTGTTTTCGGGGACTATTGCCGAGAATATCAGCATTTCTGCCGATGACATAAGCGAAGAGCAGATAATGGAAGCTGTCCGTGATGCTTCACTTGATACTATGGTAGACAGTTTCAAAAAAGGGCTGGACACATATGTGGGCGAAAGGGGAGTGACCCTTTCGGGCGGACAGAAACAGAGGTGCGCGATAGCCGCAGGGCTGGTAAAAAGAGCGGATGTGCTGATACTTGATGACTCGTTTTCAGCACTTGATGCCGAGACCGATGAACGTATAAGAAAAACGCTGTACGAAAAATACAGCGGCATGACGATGATAATAATCGCGCACCGCATAACAACGATAGCAGGGTGTGACAGGATATACGTGCTTGATAACGGCAGGATCGCTGACAGCGGAACTCATCAGGAGCTTATTGGGAGAAAGGGGATCTACAAAGATATTTATGAATTACAATCGGGCAGGTAAGTCTGATACACTGTCAATGATGGTGGAAGTAAGCAGACCTTACAGGAAGAAAATGATAGTGATGATCGCAGCAGGCTTTATTTGCAGTGCCTGCGATTCGGTATTTCCTCTTTTTAACAGATATGCTCTCGATCATTACGCGGCGGAAAAAACACTTGATACATTGAGACCGTTTATACTGCTTTATGTTCTGCTTCTGGCGGTGCAGGTGGCGGGAAGCTATATTTCGGCTATATTGTGCGGCATGATAGAAGTATCTGTCAACCGTGATCTCAGGAACAGGGCTTTCAGACATATTCAGGAGCTTTCGCTTTCATATTTCAACAGCAACAGTGTAGGCTCTATCCATTCAAGGATAATGAGCGATACTTCAAAAATAGGTGAGACAGTTGCCTGGCGGCTGATGGACATTGTGTGGAGCGGGGCATATCTTGTAAGCATACTGTTTAATATGCTTATTATCTCACCGTCGCTGTTTGCCGCGATACTGCTTCTTGTTACAGCGGCGGCTGTTATCTCGTTCATTTTTCAGGGCAAGCTGATAAAGATAAACAGGCGTATCAGGGAGCAGAATTCTGTGATAACAGGTGATCTTAACGAAATGGTCACAGGTGTACGAACTATAAAGACGATGACCATTGAAAAAAAGATGGAAAACAATTTTTTCGGAAATACTGAAAAAATGCGCGGCATATCTGTCAGGTCAGGCAGACTTTCAGCGCTGTTCTCATCGACAGTTAGTTTTGTCAGTGCGCTGGCGCTGTCAGTCGTTTTATGGAGAGGCGGCAGGCTTACCATTGAGAAAGCCATGCTGATAGGTGATCTGTCAGTTTTCATGTCCTATGCGCTGGGCATGCTTGGACCTGTTCAGAGTATAGTGAACACACTTTCGCAGTTCATCGCGATAAAGGCTAACTGGGAGAGGTTCATTGAGCTTATGAGAGTAAGTTCAGATGTTGCCGACAAGCCTGAGGTCATTGAAAAATACGGCGACGCTTTTGCGCCCAAACGCGAGAACTGGGAACAGATGTGCGGTAATATCCGCTTTGAGAACGTGTCTTTTACCTACCCTGACGGTGATGCGGAGGTGCTGACGGATTTCACGCTGGATATTCCAAAAGGCAGTATGGTGGCGATAGTCGGTGAGACAGGTGCGGGTAAATCTACGCTTGTAAATCTGGTATGCAGGTTTTATGAGCCTACAAAAGGCAAAGTACTGCTGGACGGCAAAGACCTGCGTGAGCGTTCGGTTATGTGGCTTCACAGTCACATCGGCTATGTGCTTCAGACACCTCACCTTTTCTCGGGAACTATCCGCGATAATCTGCTGTATGGTAAGCCCGATGCATCTGAAGAAGAGATCAGTTCGGCTTTGAAAGCCGTACATGCTTCGGATATTGTTGAGGGTCTTGACAACGGACTTGACAGTGTTATCGGCGAGGGCGGCAACTCGCTTTCAACAGGTCAGAAACAGCTGATCTCATTTGCAAGGGCTGTACTGGCTGACCCCGATATTCTGATACTTGATGAAGCAACGGCTTCGGTGGATACTATCACTGAAAAGAAGATACAGTCGGCAATAAAGAAGCTGACATACGGCAGAACAACATTTGTCATAGCGCACAGGCTTTCGACCATAGTAGAAGCCGATCTGATAATCGCCGTGAATAACGGCAGGATAGCCGAACAGGGCAGTCATGCAGAACTTATGATGAAGAAAGGCTATTATTACAGTCTGTACACAAGACAGCACGAGGATATTGACCGTGTGCTGAAAGATGATCGGTATACAGAAGAAATGCCGATACGATAAGGAGCTTTTGTGTGATGTTTTCTTCCGGCGTATCGTGCGCGGGAGGAAAACATCAATTATTGTTATCCCGCTGTACTGTTGATGCGGTGTGCAAGCGGGATAACTACATTAAGTTTTTTTTAAGAAATCTCTCACCCCCGATTTAAGAATAATGGCTTATCATATAAGCATACAAGGAAAGGACATAACGTTATGGAACAACTTGCAGCAACGATATTAGTAGTGGACGATGACAGAGATATAGTGGCAGCTATCGCAAAGCTGCTGGAGCTTGAGGGCTATTCTGTCGTGAAAGCATATGACGGCATAGATGCTCTGGAAAAGCTGGCAGAAAATGATATACAGCTTATCCTGATAGATGTGATGATGCCGCGCATGGACGGTCTTTCAGCGATAATGAAGATACGCGACAAGCGCAATATCCCGATAATCGTCCTGTCTGCCAAATCAGAGGACACCGATAAGATACTGGGTCTTTCGATGGGTGCGGATGACTATATCACAAAGCCCTATAACCCGATGGAACTGACAGCGCGCGTCAGAAGCAGTCTGCGCAGATATATGCAGCTGGGGGATATAGGCAGTATAAACAAAACGGATGTTATAAAGATAGGCGGTCTGGAGCTTGACAAAAGCGCAAAACAGCTGACAGTGGACGGAGAACCTGTCAGACTGACCGCCACAGAGCTGAAAATACTCGAACTGCTGATGGAGAACGCAGGCAGGGTCTTTTCGGCAGAGGACATCTACCGCCGCGTCTGGAACGAAGATGCATATGCGGTGGAGAATACGGTCATGGTGCATATAAGGCATATTCGGGAGAAAATAGAGATAGACCCGAAAGAGCCGCGATATTTGAAGGTGGTGTGGGGCATTGGATACAAAATTGAAAAAATTAAGCAGACTATTTCCTAAGCCTGCAAAAGTCACTGCATTCGTGCTTGCCTGCATAACGGCAGGTTCGGCGATATTTGGTGCGGTGATGACAAGGGAGCGCGAATGGGTGCTGCAGAGCGATGACAGCTACGGAAATATAGAGACCAGCTATATCGCTTCCGAGAATTATCGCAGACAGCTCAGGGATATGTATGAACAGCTGTGTATACTCGGTGTCTGCGAACTCGCGCAGTGCGATGATGACATGAATTATATCGGCAACAAATATTTGCAGTCGGATTTCATGTATTATCTTGACTATAACCGTTATAAATACAAAAAGACTGACAGCGGCTTTCTTCCTGTTTCTGATATGTTCGATTATTATGTTTCGTATACGAGACCTGTCGGTGAAGAAGCTGTACTCGATGAAACTTCAACAGATGAAGAAACTACTTATCAGCAAACGGTCTCGCATACTGTTGCGACCGAGCCTGAAACACTGTATGTGACAAATCTGCCTGCCGATACGATAAACGAAGGCATGACAGAAAAAGAGCGTATTGAAAAACTGAAAAACAATTCTTCTTCGTATATCCTGCGTGATGATGATGTCCTGTCCTCTGATATGACATCATCGGGCACTATGCTTTATTATGATTATCCCACAGTTGAGGACGGGCATCTTGTCGAGACAGGGGAGAGCTATCCCAACAACTTCCTGCCGATGGGCGGGTGGTATCACGACAGCTACGGCAGATATGTTTACAACTTCGGCAACATTCAACCTATAAAGTTTTATGTTTATCCCGATAACAGCGAGGCTGGTCTGACAGCAAGGCGCGAGTGGGTCGAGAAGAGGATAAGGGCTGACGAGTTACCTGATCTGAGTAACTATTACGTGATGAATGACAACGAGTTCAGGGACGACGGTGACGGTTATATCCAATACAGCGGTGATATTTTCTCACAGCCCGATTATGAGGCGTATCAGGGCGACACAACGGGACTGACCGTATTCATAGCACCAAAGGAAGGTGTTCTTGAAAAGTACGCCGAAGAATATGCAGGTATCCTGCATCAGTACAATGTTATCAAAACATTCACGGCAGTGATGACTGTGCTGGCAGTTCTGCTGATAATATATCTGGTGCTTGCCGCCGCAGTGAGCGGGCTTGAACATGAAGAGATCGGCGGGTTATTGGTTCATATACCGTTCGAGATCGAACTGATAGTGCTGTTTGTGCTGATCGGCTACATTTTGGTAAGCTGCAGCAACAGCGGGTACGGTTTTGAAAGAAAACTGTTGGAGATAACAAAATCAACTTTGCCCGGCAAAATACTGAGTTTTATCTGGGACTGCGTACTTGCGGCGGCAGGACTTCATATCGGCACGCATATCGTAAGGATCATCTTTGGCAGAAAGACAAAGCAAAGCCTGTGTACACCAAAGCTGGCAGGCAGACTGTCAGCAAGATACCGCGAGACAGAGTTCTGCAAAAGCAGACAGCGCATGTCTGTCGGTCAGAAGCTGAGAAGACGCACTAAATGGACTATCGCGGCGGCGGCTTTAGCATTTATTGCAATAGTTATGCTGTATATGTTTGGGTATAGTGAGGATATACCTGTTGCGATGGGTATAGCGTCATCAGTTGTGTTCATCATCACACAGGTGAAGAATATTATTCTCTCGCGTGACCTTTCAAAGCTGGAACGCCGCATCGAAGCGCTGAGACAAGATAAGCCCTTTGATGAGAAGGTGTCTGAAACATCGGATATTAAGGCAGATATAGACATGCTGGATACCATTTCCGAGACTGTCAATGAAGCGGTGGAAGAGAGGATAAAGTCAGAGCGCATGAAGATCGAGCTGGTGGCAAATGTTTCGCACGACCTCAAAACACCGCTGACTTCGATAATCAGCTATATCGACCTGCTGAAAAAGTCTGAGCTTGACGATGAAGCAGCTGCATATGTCGAGATACTCGATAAGAAATCTCAGAAACTTAAAAGCATTGTAGCAGATGTTTTCAGCCTTGCCAAAGCGACCAGCGGCATCGACGTTAATATGGAGGAGCTTGATCTTATCATGCTGTTCAACCAGAGCCTTGCAGATGCTGATGACAAGATAAAGCAGAGCGGAAAGACGTTAAAAGTCACTGTGACTGAGGACAGCGCACCGATAATGGGTGATGGCGCAAAGCTGTACAGGGTATTCCAGAATATCATAGACAATGCACTGAAATATTCGATGGAGGGTTCACGCATATTCCTTGATATTCACAAGGTCGGGAAAAACATCGTGTTTACAGCAAAAAACATATCATCATACCCAATAGACTTCACAGCCGATGAGATAACCGAGCGTTTTGTGCGCGGTGACAAGTCAAGAACAGACGGCGGGAGCGGGCTGGGACTTTCCATAGCCAAGAGTTTCACAGAGGCGTGCGGCGGCAGCTTTGACATTGAGCTTGACGGAGATATGTTCAAGGCATCGGTATCAATGCCGCTCACCGAAAAGACAGATACAGAGAAAGAAATAATATGAAAGCAGTCACAGCAGGTGTGACATAACAGTGAGAACTTTCAGCACTCTCTTTTTCAGGGGGTGCTGAAATAATAAGAATGGGAGAAATAATGAAAAAGAAAAAAATATTGAAACATATAATAATTGCAGTTTCGGTATTGTCGGCAATTATGGCAGGCATGTTTGCGGTGATGCCTGACAAGCTGGTCTACTGCGAACAGCTTTGTAAATACAAGCTGGGCAGTTTTCAGCTGAAAGAAGCAAGAGAAGATGAACTCGATCTGAAAACGGCAGATGCGGAAAGCATGAAGATAAGCGGCGAGCTTATGCTGGTCAACAGGGCGCACCCTCTGCCAACAGATTATGTACCCGCACTTGATGAGTATAAAAACAGCGGCGTGATAATGTCAGCATTTTCGGTAGACAGCTATGCTGAACTTTCAAAAGATATATCCGACCATACGGGAGAAAAGCTGTATGTGATGTCATCATACCGTGATGCTTCCGAACAGCAGAAAATATTTGAAGCAGAGGGGAGCAGTACAGCGATGCCTGCCTTATGCAGTGAGCACGAGACAGGTCTGGCTCAGGATCTGTATTTTCAGAGCTATTCGGGCAGTGCTATAAACAAGTGCAGCGCAGGCAGATACCTTACGTCTCATGCGGCTGAACATGGTTTTATTCTAAGGTATCCGCCGATGAGCGAAGAAGTCACAGGCGTTGGATATGAACCCTGGCATTTCAGATATGTGGGAGCGCCGCATGCAGAGATAATAACTGAAAACGGCCTTACACTTGAGGAGTACATAGATGGGCTTGAATACGGCAAATTCTATGTATACGGCGAATACATCATCTCACGCCAGAACGGTAACACGCTGACCATACCTGATGGGTACAGAATAAGTGTTTCGGCTGATAACTGCGGAGGTCATATTATTACTGCTAAAAGGTGATATGCTCTTGAAATCTGAAAAAAAATGTGGTATAATAAATGTATCAATTACCGAAAGGAACGTGCAATCATGACTTACAAGGAAGAATTTATCAGATTTATGGTAGACAGCGGCGTGCTGACCTTTGGCGAGTTCACTCTTAAAAGCGGCAGAAAAGCTCCGTATTTTATAAACTGCGGCAACTATAAGACAGGCGCACAGCTTGCAAGACTGGGCGAGTATTATGCCGAGTGCATAAAGGATAACGATATACCCGTTGAGACTTTGTTCGGACCTGCTTATAAGGGCATACCGCTGGCAGTTTCGGCTGTTGTGGCACTAAGCAACAAGTTCGGCTATGATGTTTCCTACTGCTTTGACAGGAAAGAGGCTAAGGATCACGGTGAGGGCGGCATGTTCGTCGGCAAGAAGCTGACTGACGGCGAGAAGGTCGTTATCATCGACGATGTTATGACTTCGGGCAAAGCGCTGGGCGAGTCTATGCCTAAGCTGAAGAGTGCGGCTGATGTTGATGTAACAGGCATGGTCATAACCGTTGACAGAATGGAAAAAGCGCTCAATACCGAGCTTTCAGCTGTTCAGCAGGCTTATAAGGACTATGGCGTAAAGGTGTATTCCATCGTGAATATGAATGACATCATCAAGGCTATCGAGGACGGCATCGTTGACGGCAAGGACTATCTTGAGCAGATGAAGGCTTACCGCGCACAGTATGGTGTTGAGGGTTAACACAACGGTTACAATTTGCAAACATTTGTAATCCAAATGAAATAATATGTAATATCTTTGTTCTTGTAAAATTGCCGACAATGCATTATAATGTTACTTGTAGAACAAAGAAAGAAAAAGAATGAACACTAAGAAATTACTCTTAGCTCGTTTCATCCTCTCCAAAATTTTTACACAAGCAGGAGGCAGTCAACAGGCTGCCTTTTTGTTTTGCTCTGATTTCCAAAATATGTAAATTCAGCAAAAAAAGAATCCCAATTTGGTTGTGTATTGTTCCCCCGCCGAAGGCGGGGGAACAATACGAAAGAACAGACATTTTGTATCATCAGCAATACACATCAAAATTGGGAGAAAAAAGAAAATCGGTCCGGCATATACCGAACCGACACTTGTTTCAGATACCGCACTCGTCATAGTCCTTCCACTTTTCATAGTGCTCTTTCTCCTCGAAATATTTATACACCAGAAATGCAGTGGAAGCCACAACTAAAAGCAGGCCGCCCATTAAAGCCCAGAATGACTTTTTTTCAGAATACTTTTTTGACATGATCTGCACATCCTTTCGATCTATCTTTTGAATATTATACTACATCGGCAGTGCAAAGTCAAGTATTTCACATAGTTTTCAGCATGTGGTGTATTTGTCGGAATAAAAATGCAGAAATTCTTCGAGGCAGATGCCGCTCTCGGTTATCAGCCGTGCCGCCTCCTGTCCGACATAGCGGTAATGCCACGGTTCGTGATCTATGCCCGTGATATGTTCCTTTAAACGTGGGTATCTCAGTATAAAGCCGTACTCATGTGCGTGACAGCACAGCCATTTGCCCTGTGGTGTCTTGTGGAACAGCGGTTCAACATCATCAGCAGAAGGCGTACACAGGTCAGCGGCAAGTCCCGTGCTGTGTTCGCTGCACCCCGGAAGTGCCAGCGTCTTTCCGACGAATGCCTTTGCTTCTTCGTAAGATCTGCCTTTTCCCATCTCACGGCTTACTTCTTTTTCCCACAGCATCTGCTGGTAGTCCTCCGAACGGTAGCCAGAAAGCACGCCGATGCCGATACCGTCAGATGATGCCGCAGACAGCATTTGTTCAAGGCATTCAGCTGTCTGGCTCTCAAAGAATCTGCCGCAGACTTCTTTTAGTTTTATGCTGTCAGCGAAACCCGCAGGCAGCGGCTCGAATTTGTTTACGAGGATAAGATAGTTCATGTCAGATAAGCCTCCGTGTATTTTGTTATATGACTATCCCTTTAGCACACCAACTAAAAATTCGGTAAACAAAAGGATAATTGAGCGCCATACGCCAAGAACCTTATAGCAATCCGCCTTAAAATTCAGACAAAATCCAGTCACAAAACCCATAAATCCTAGCTTTTGCGACTGGATTTTGTGAATTTAAAAAGTTGGATTGCTATAAGTTCTGTATAGCCGCTGTTTTTGTGGTGTGTCAGCGGGATAACCACATTTTGTTATGATGTTTTCTTTCTTCCGCCGCAAGTGTCGGAAAGAAAACCGAAAACTATTGTTAATGCCCGCTGAAAGGCTGTTTGGTACGGTGTGTCGGCGGTATGACCATATTTTGTTTTATTGTATGCTGAGAGCCGTAAAATAGTTCGCATAAAAAAGCCTGTCCCGAATATATCTGTATTGAGGTGGTTTTTATGGAACTTAAAAAAATATGTCTGCGGGCGCTGGCTGTGATATTTGCAGTGTTCTTTCTGCCGATGGGGATATTTGCTTTTGCTAAAAATTCGGACAAACTGTTTGTCATAGCCAAAGGTTCGTCGAGACTTATAATAGTGGATAGATCGGGCGACAAGCTGCATCGCGGCAGCAGCCTGCCTGTGGGTGCTGAGATAAACGAGTCAAACTACTGGGATATTGCCTCTGCCGAGACTGAGACAGAACCCGGACCGACCTCAGCCGAAGTGCCCAGCCCTTTGGAGGCAGAGGACGTAAACGACCTGATACCGTACCCGACCGAACTCACTGACCATGACGGAGCTATTCAGAAATACACCTACGGTCACTATGATGACACTGCGTTCTTCGACCTGCCCGACGGCGGACAGGTAAGAAACTGTACTTACTATGACAGCTCCGAACTGCTGGAACTGAGCAAAGAAGGTCTGCCGTTTGATACGGCATATAATGACGGCGAGCCTGTCATACTTATCTATCACACCCACGCCACCGAGAGCTTTGAGCTGACTGACAGGGACTGGTATGATAAAGACTTCGGCGGCAAGACCACCGAGCGCGACAAGAATATAATCTCAGTGGGTGACAAGATATGCGAACAGCTCGATGCGGCGGGCATACCTTACATACATGATACGCTGGTACATGACTATCCCAGTTATGACGATGCCTACTATTCCAGCCGCGATGCCGTGCAGAATATACTGGCAGAGTATCCGTCAATAAAGATATGCCTTGATGTTCACCGCGACGGCATCGAGCGTGAGGACGGCACACGCATCTCGCCCGTTGCTGAGATAGACGGCAGAGAGGCGGCGCAGATAATGCTGATCTCCTGCGCTGATGACGGCAGCGGAGATCTGCCTGATTTCAGGGAGAATTTCCGCTTTGCGAGCGTATTCCAGTCAAGACTTGAAAATGAACACCCGTGCCTTACCAGACCGATATTATTTGACACACGGTTCTACAATCAGGACTTGTCAACAGGTTCACTGCTGATAGAGGTAGGCAGTCACGGCAATACGCTTTCACAGGCGCAGTATTCGGGCGAGCTGATAGGCAAGACGCTGGCAGGATTATTTTCCTGATTTACTCAAAAAATCAAGACAGTTATGAAAAATCATGCTATAATATAGCCATAGTAACGTTACTGATATTGTACAGGGGAGTGTAACCGAATGACAGCTAATGAAAATCAGAGATTTGATCATGGATTTGCAGTATTCGTAACTGCGCTGGGCTTTATCGAGAGCCATCTGTGTGATGAGATAACACAGGAAGATATTGCTTCGGCATGCTATGTTTCGCTGTCCTCGCTGCAAAAAACATGGAAATACTGCACACATTACAGCATCAAGGAATATATCTGTAAACGTCGCCTCACACTTGCAGGCAGAGACCTGATGGAAAACGATATTTCAGTTCTGGAAGCCGCCATGAAGTACGGTTATAACTCCCATGAAGTGTTTACACGCGCCTTTACAAAGATCTGGGGCGTGTCGCCTTCAAAGTTCAGAAAAAACTGGAAAGGGGATTGCGGGCTTTACCCCGCGCTCAATCCCGAATATGTTGAAAGGAATGATTATATGAGAGTTAAAAAGTACGATATTAGCGAGTTCTATGATTATCTGAGGACTCAGACAGGCACTTATGTACTGTGCTTTGACGTTATAAGTCTTATGCAGATAAACGATCAGCTTGGCAGGGAAGCGGGGGACAAGGTGATACTCGAATCTTTCCGCAGGATAAATGAAGCGGCTGAGGACAATATGATATGCCTCAGACTGGGCGGAGATGAATTCGCTATGATAACCGAAAGCAGTGACACAGATTTGGTAACTGCACTGGCAGAAAAGGTGATCTCGCAGAATGGCAATAAAGTGGCTTACGCAGGCGGTGAGGTCGAAGTTGCTTTGCGGTGCGGCGCTATCCGTATAGGTGAGCATCTGAAATATTCGGTGCTTTGCGATGATTTCAATGAAGTGATGGAAAAGGCGCGTGTCTCGGGCAAAATGGAGTTCATGTGATCTGCTGCGGCAGAGGAGTATCGACATTTAAAACATGAGTGCGGGTATAGATTAGTGCGATGATACGTAGGATAATCCGCCGAATAATAAAAACGCAGTCCTGTGCGGGCTGCGTTTTTTGCTATTTCTTTCTGATGATCCCTCTGACCCAGTATATGACGATAAAAAGCGCGACTACCAGTGTAACAAGCACTATTGCTAGTGCAGGATTGAGAAAGTCTTTATATTTGTCATGCACGCTTGCGGCAGATGATGTGGTCTTGTCACTGCGGGCAGATCTGTTGTTTTCATCGGGGGCGGCACGTATGATGTTTATATTGTATACAGCCGTTCTTCCGTCAGAAGAAGTTACGGTAACTGTCCTCATATTGCTTCCTTCCGAAAGTTCGTCACTGCCTGTGTAAAAAACGGTGTCGGTGATGTCTGCGGCAGTACCGTTAAGCTGTGCGGTCTCGGCGGAATTGTCGGCGTATACGGTATAATCGTACACATCGGGCGAAAAAACGGGGTCAAGCAGACCTGCTGTGCATGTCAGCTGAATGAGACACGGCTGACCGCCTGCCTCATCAGACGGCGCATCGTCCATGACCTCAGTTTCAGCGGCGGCTGTCACCGATGTTTCGGTCGGCTGAACTTCTTCTGACTGCGGTGCGGCAGACGACTCTTCCAGTAATACAGTTTCTTCATTCTGCGCACTTTCGCCGCCTACATATATGCTTGCTGAGGACGAAGGCTGTGAAAGCACTTCGCCGTCTGGCGAAAAGACATAGCTGTTCGTCAGAGAGATACTGCATTCGCCTGCATCTATTGCGCGGAAAGTCAGCGTACATTGTATCATATCGGGTGAAACAACAGGAAATGTGTTCAGCGTGAGTATGCCGCCTCCGCCGACTGCATCACCGCCGACATACTCAATAACGCTGTCATCATATTCTATTGACGATTGAAAATACCCGATATTATCATCAGAGTTTATGTTTATGCTGACTGTAAAAGTATCGCCTGTATTGGGCGAATTGTCAACAGTGATGCTGTCATATGTATCTGCATATGCAGTAAGCTGTATGACTGCCGCAGTAAGCAGAGCGGCAGCTAGTGATCGCAGTTTCATTTCAGTTCTCCTTGTTTTTTGTATATTATACAACACTTCGCATTCAAGGTCAACCGTTTGTATAGTCATCGAGCATATTTTTCATAAAGTTTTCAGTTTTGCAAAATCCCGAGCGGTTATATCTGTGAAGCCCGAAAAGACATTCACTGTCGCCTTTGACAATGTAATTGGGCTTTTCTTCCACCCCGAGCGTTGCTTCAAAGCCGAGACTTTTTACTATCTCCTCTGCTTCGGGGCAAATGAACCCGTAGGGATATGTAAAGGTATTTGGCTTGAAACCGCAGTTTTGTTCAAAAAGGCGCTGCATGCCGTCTATATCTTTCAGCATGGCATGCTGATATTCAGCATCGTTCTCACCGTCTTTTTTAAGAACGCCTCTGCGTTCATCAAGGCTGTGCATATCATAGCTGTGATTGCAGAATTCGTAATACCCGCTTTCGCGCATCTCGTTTATATCGCACCACCGCAGATAAGAGTATGCGGCAGAAGGCTCATTACCGCTTTCAGAAGCGTCGATCGTATATGAACCGACAACTGACAGGCTGGCTTTGAAGTTCTCTTTTTTCAGCAGACCAAACAGGTATTCATAGTTGTTGTAACAGCCATCATCAAATGTCAAGACAACGGGCTTGTCAGGCAATTCTCCGTCATAATTCACGTATCTTATCAGATCGTTCATAAAAACAGGTGTAAAGTTATTCTGCTTGAGATAGTTTATATCGGCTTCTATCTGGTCAAGGCTTACCACGTATTCGCCGCATTTATCGTTGTCAAGCGTTACGCTGTGATACATTATTATAGGTACGGGAACACCGCTGCGGCTGATCGCGGGCTCTTCTGTCTGAGAGGCGGCGCAGGTGCTTCTTATGCCTGCGCCTGCGGCGATCACCAGCGGGAGCAGTGCCGCAAGCATCAGCTTGTTGAGCCGTATCGTTCTGAACATATTTATCCCTCCGATTCTGTACAAAAAACTTCTTATTATAGTTTATATGCCGAACTTGCAAAAAAAATTCAAAAAATATGCATTTCGGTCTTGAAAAAATTGTGCAAATATGATATACTTTTAATTAGTCAGAAAAGGTTTTTAAGCATTTTGATAAATTTTTTAACGGGAGGCTTTAGAAATATGAAAAGCATACGTACAAAATTGATGCTGATGATGTTCGTAGCCGCACTGATGATCATATCTGTGCTGGATTTTGTCGCGATCAGAGCTATCAACACGACCACCAAAAACACGCTTATCAGCTCGGCAAGACCGCTTTCTGTACAAGGGGCGAAAAACTTCAACAACTCTGTCCAGCAATATATCATAGACCTCACACAGGGCGCAAAGTCGTCATCATTTTCCACTGCCTCGACTGAAGAAGGCATGCTTGGTGTGCTGAGGACTGAGTTTGCTGAGGAGGTCCGCGATAAGTTAGGGCTGGCAGTAATGTGGGCTGACGGTTCGCTTATGTGTACCGATAATGCCGATAAAGCCGCTATTATCAACAAGGACGATGTTGCTGTCGCTGTTAAAGACCTTCAGCCTGTGATAAGTGAACTTATCACAGTCAATAAGGGCGAGGCGAATGAGATGCAGGTGTTTTATGTGCTTCAGGCTGTGCCTAAGTCGGGCAAAACTGTTGTAACTGCCGCTGTGATAGAGACAACTGTATTTGATAATGTTTTTACAAACACAGCCACAGGTTCAAACGGCTATGCTTTTATTATTAATAATGAAGGTAAGATACTGATGCATTCAAAGACCGATGCCGCTGTTAAAGACATAAACGTTATATCAGCTTCCGAAAGCGACAGTACTTACAGATCGTTCGCCGAAGCGACAAAGAATATCATAGCCAAGAAGGATACATCGGGCGAGTATAAGTTCAACGGCCGTGAATATGTTTACGGTTCGTCCGATACAGGCTGTTTTGATGCTACACTTGTATATGCGCTGACACCTGATGATTTCAGCGATGCTACCGCTATGACGCTGCGCTATATCATTATAATCGCGGTCGTTCTGCTGATACTGACAGTAATAAGCTCGATGATATTCTCCATGAAGATCTCAAAGCCGATAGTTTCTGCCACGACACGTATCAGGCAGCTGGCGCAGGGCAATCTGTCAGCACCTGTTGATGTGTGGTATTCAAAGGACGAGCTGGGTGTGCTTACGAGTTCGCTTGAGGAAACGATAGTCTGTCTGAGACAGTATATCAACCTTATCACACTTGCTCTCAACCAGATCTCCGAAGGAAACCTCTGTCACCGCATGGAGGGTACTTTCAAAGGCGATTTCCAGCAGATAAAGAATTCTTTCAACGAGATACTCAATTCGCTGTCAGACACATTCGCATCTATAAATACTGCCGCCGAGCAGGTAAACACAGGTGCGGTGCAGGTGTCAAACTCGGCACAGTCAGTGTCACAGGGTTCAACTCAACAGGCTTCTGCGATAGAAGAGCTTTCTGTCACACTTAAAGACGTTTCAAAGCAGGTCGAACAGAATGCAAATGATGCCAAGAATGCAAATACGATCGTGGCAAGGAATGCCGATGCCATCGGTACATGCAACGATGATATGACAAATATGCTCGATGCTATAAACGAGATACGTATTTCTTCCGATGAGATCTCAAAGATCATCAAGGTCATAGACGAGATAGCTTTCCAGACAAATATACTTGCACTCAATGCCGCAGTAGAGGCGGCGCGTGAGGGTTCAAAGGGCTTCGGCGTTGTCGCTGATGAAGTCAGGAGACTTGCTTCGCGTTCGGCTGAGGCGGCAAAGCAGACGGCTTCCCTTATCGAGAATTCTTCTGCCGCTGTTTCAAAAGGCTCACAGATAGCTGAGAAAACAGCTGAATCTCTTGGAAGCATAGTTGAAGGCTCGGAGGAGATACAGTCGCTGGTAAAGAATATCTCAGAGGCTTCCGAGGCGCAGACTGAGGCTATCACGCAGATAAATACGGGTCTTGTGCAGATCTCGTCCGTTGTTTCTGCAAATACATCAGCATCGGTGGGAACTGCATCTGCCAGTGAGGAGCTGTCGAGCCAGTCGCTCATACTCAAGAACATGATCGCGAGATTCAAGCTGAGCGATGAAGAAAAGCCTGTCAATGGTGTTATGAAGTATGACTATTCCGTGCAGGACGAAGAGCCTTCGATATTGAAAAGCAAGGTGATGAAGCTCACGGGGGCGGAATTCGATGACGGCGCTTTTACAGATGACGTCGATGACAAGTATTGATAATATAATTGAGAAAGGATCTGATTGAAATGAAGAGAAGAATAGGTATTCTGACCAGCGGCGGTGACTGTCCGGGTCTTAATGCAACAATAAGAGGTGTGGCTAAGGCATGCTATGAACAGTTTGGTGAGGACGTTGAGATAATCGGCATACATGACGGTTACTACGGTCTGATAAACGGACTCTGCAAGGAGATGAAGCAGTCTGATTTTTCGGGTATCCTCACAACGGGCGGCACTATTTTCGGCACAAAGAGAACTCCTTTCAAGATGATGCAGGTAATAGAGGATGACAATGTTGACAAGGTAAAGGCGATGAAGGCGACCTACAAAAAGCAGAAGCTGGACTGCCTGCTGACACTGGGCGGCAACGGCACGCATAAGACTGCAAATCTGCTATCCACTGAGGGGCTGAATGTTATCGGTCTGCCTAAGACCATCGACAACGACATCTGGGGAACGAGTGTGACTTTTGGTTTCCATACTGCCGTTGACACTGCCACCGATGTTATCGACAGGCTGCATTCCACCGCAAATTCTCACGGCAGGATACTTGTAGCTGAGATAATGGGCAACAAGGCAGGCTGGCTGACCCTCTATTCAGGCATAGCGGGCGGTGCAGATATGATAGTCATACCCGAGATACCATATGATATAGAAAAGCTCGCAGAAGCATGCGAAAAGCGCGATTCAAAGGGCTTTTCCATAATGGCAGTGGCAGAAGGCGCATTCGATAAGGCTGAGGCTAAGATGAAGAAGAAGGAACGTGCTAAAGCTCGTGCCGAACAGGGCTTGACAACCGCAACTTCCCGCATCGCCAAGCAGATAGAGCAGATGACAGGCAGAGAAACAAGGGTCTGCATACCGGGTCACATGCTTCGCGGCGGCAGTCCGTCGGCTTATGACAGGGTGCTGGCTACCAAGTTCGGCGTACATGCGGCTGAACTGGTGGCTAAGGAGAAGTACGGCTATGCTGTTGCCATGATAAAGGAAGTAGTTTCCGAAAACAAGCTGGCAGATGTTGCAGGCAAGACAAAGTTCGTGCCTGAGGACGACCAGATGGTAAAATATGCAAAGGCGCTGGGCGTTTCCTTTGGTGACTGATAAAAATTTTCCCGACATTTCCTGTGAAGTGTCGGGATATTTCTTGCGCTTTGATTATTTTTGTGGTATAATAAACATGGTAAGGAGGAATGAAAATGACAGAGGTCATTGAAAGATTTTTGAGATATGTTAAGATAGACACTCAGTCTGACGAAAATTCGCAGACTCACCCCAGCACCGCAAAACAGCATGTGCTGGCAAAACTGCTTTATGATGAGCTTAATGAGATGGGTGCATCTGATGTATTCTATGACAAGGAAAACTGCTATGTTTACGCAAAGATACCCGCTAATGACGGCGGTGCGCAGTCAAAAACGCTGGGCTTTATCTCCCATATGGACACCTCACCCGAAACTTCGGGCGAAAATGTGAAGCTGCGCATAATAGATGATTATGACGGCGGAGATATAGTCCTCAATGAAGAGCAGGGGATAGTTCTGAAAACTGCCACGTACCCCGAAATAAAGGCGTATAAGGGGCAGTCTGTCATAGTCACCGACGGCACTACTCTGCTGGGGGCTGACGACAAGGCAGGCGTTGCCGAGATAATGACTATGGCTCATCATCTGCTGACACATCCCGAGATAAAGCATGGCGAGATAGCCATAGCGTTCACGCCCGATGAAGAGATAGGCGCAGGCACAGACCGTTTCGACCTTACTCGTTTCGGGGCTGACTACGCCTATACCGTCGATGGCGGCGGCATCGGTGAACTGGAGTATGAAACATTCAACGCGGCATCAGCTGATATAACCATCTGCGGTGTGAATGTGCATACAGGTGAAGCTAAGAATAAAATGATAAACGCCGCACGCATCGCGGCAGAGTTTGACAGTCTGCTTCCGCCCGAACAGAAGCCCGAATTCACTGAGGGCAGGGAAGGCTTCTTCCACCTGATGAACATTGAGGGCAGTACCGAGCATGCTTCGCTGAGCTACCTTATCCGCGACCATGACAGGGCAAAATTCGAGGAAAAGAAACAGACGATACAGCGCGTGACCGACTTGCTTGACCTTCGTTACGGCAGCGGGACTGTCACAGCGGTGGTCAAAGATACCTACTACAACATGCGCGAGAAGATCGAGCCTGATTTCATGTTCCTTATCGACAATGCCGTTGAGTGCATGAGTGAACTGGGCATCGCCCCGATAATACAGCCTATCCGCGGCGGCACCGATGGTTCGAGCCTGTCTTTCAAGGGACTGCCTTGCCCGAATATCTGCACAGGCGGTCACAATTATCACGGCAGGTATGAATACTGCTGTGTTCAGTCGATGGAAAGAATCGTTGAACTGCTTGTAAAGCTGACCTCAAAACCGATGAGATAGCAATATGAAAAACAACCATTTTGTGTCATCAGCGATACATGTAAAAAAATAGATATAAAAATAACGCCTCTGCTTTTTCATTCGGCAGAGGCGTTTGCATTTTAGCCTTTGTATTCAAATTTCGGCATGGGCAGCAGTTTGTGGAGATTTCTTGCGTGCATGCCGTCGATGCGTGCTTTCAGTTCGGGCTTGTCGGCGAGGTCTGTTTCCTGACGGATATAGCTGTCAAGTTCAGCATAAGTGAAACCAAGATTGTCCTCATCTGTCTTGCCGCACAGACCGTCGATAGGAGTCTTGTGAGTCAGTTCGTAGGGAATGCCCAGCTCATCGCCCACCGCGATGACTTCGCGCACTACCAGTTCGGAAAGCGGGCTGAAATCGCCTGCGCTGTCACCGAACTTAGTGGAATAGCCCACCCAGTCCTCAGACATGTTGCAGGTGTTTACAACTCTTCCGCCGACACAAGCTGCAACGGCGTAAAGAGTGGTCATTCTGATGCGGGGAGGGGTGTTGACCCTTGCCTGTTCAGCCACATCGAGCTTGCTGCCGAGTTCGCCCAGCAGTGCCGAAACGGTGCTGCCGACATTTATCTCATAGCTTTTTATACCCAGATGGCTCACCAGCTTCTTGCTGCAATCAATGTCGAACCGCTTCCACCAAATAAATCAAGTATTAAGTCATTTTCCTTACTTGAGTTCTTTATAAGATATACTAATAAATCAATAGGCTTCATTGTTGGATGTTCTGCATTTCTAGTTGGCTTGTCAAATTCTAATACTGTACTTTGTTTTCTATCATTTATAAAATAATGTCCTGCACCTTCCTTCCATCCGTATAAAATAGGTTCATGTCTCCATTGGTAGTCTTGTCTTCCCATAACAAAAGTATTTTTTACCCATACTAAACATTGAGCTAATTTAAAACCTACTGCATTAAAAGCATTTCTAAAGTTTAACCCTTCTGTGTCTGCGTGGAATACATAAACACTACTTCCACATTTTGTTACTTCAAACATATTTCTAAACGAGTCTAATAAAAAATTATAAAATTCTGTTGATGTCATATTGTCATTTTCTATTTTCAAAGCATCAACTGTCTTTCCTTCATAATCAACATTATATGGTGGATCTGTAAGAAGCATATCTGCGTCTTGTTTATCCATAAGACGCATAACTTGTTCTTTTTGCGTGCTATCTCCACACATTAATCTATTTTTACCTAATATCCAAATATCTCCTGGCCTTGTTATTGGTTCTTCTATTTCATTTAATGCTTGATCCAGGTCAAAGTCATCTTCTTTTGAACCTTCAATATCTTTTAGAATATTATCTACTTCATCAAAAGTAAATCCTGTCATATCCATATCAATGTCTGTTTCTTTTAATTCTGCAAGTAATTCTTCTAACTTTGAATTGTCCCACTCACCAGTTATCTTATTCAATGCAATATTTAAGGCCTTTTCTTTTGTTTTATCCAGGTCAACAACATTGCATTCAACTTCTTCATATCCTAATTCTTTCAATACCTTTAGTCTTTGATGTCCGCCTATAACAGTCATATCTGCATTAACTATTATCGGAGCAACATATCCAAATTCTAATATACTTCTTTTAATTTTCTGATATTCTTCGTCCTCTGGTTTTAGGTCTTTTCTTGGATTGTATTCTGCTGCTTTTAATTTTTCTATGTTTATTTTTTGAATATTCATAATTGCACTCCTTAAAACAACTTGATTCATATCTGCAAGTTTTGCATTCTCTTAACATACATCTACCAAAATTCATAGGCGTACCTCTTATCGTTGGTTGCGGACATAGGATTCGAACCTCGTCTATGGGCTATGACCCCATCGTGCTACCATTACACCATCTCCGCCAAATAAAAAATAGACACCGCTTCTAGTGTCTATTTCTATATATATTTCACAAAGGAGAAAAAAGGTATTACATTATTTTCTCGATTATAATTATAACATAGTAGTTTTTTCAAAAATACGGACAAAATATATAAATTTTATGGACAAAATTAAGACATTTTGTTTTTATTGTACTCTCTTTGCATTATTTTTATTGATCTATCAATAGTTTTTTGTATTGATCCATACATCCTATCCTTTTTTGTTGCGATTTCTTCTATGCTCATCATCTGATAATATTTCATTTCAATAATATCCTGGTTGTACTTCTTCAATGTTTTTACTAAATCTTCAACTATTTTTATTTTAGTTTTTGTTCTTTCTATGTATCTATTCTTTTTATCTATTTTTTCTTGCTTTTCTGCAATATAATTTTCTATATTTGAGCCTACGAACCCTTTAGGCTTTGGCATACCATCTAAATTAGCACTTTTAGCATCTAATACTTCATTTTCTAACTCTTGTATCTCTCCTTCTACAATAGTTATACTTGCTTTCAATGAATTGTAATTCTCCAACACTTCTTGAACCTTCATCTTTTGCACCTCCTAAATTTTATATATAACAAATGTTAGTATTGTACTAACAACTATTTCTATCAAATTTATTATTTTATCTTTATTATTTATGTATTTATTATTCATTCCATCAATCAATTTTGCTAACGCATACAAACCTGTAAAAAACATAAATATTGCTTTAATTATTGCCACTTTTAAATCCCTCCTTTCCTGGATATTCGTGTTCGTTTCCATAATTTCTATGTATAAATCTATTTTCTACTTTTCTATTATCTTTATTTCTTCAGGATTAACATTTGACAATTCAATAGTTGCCCTTCTA